>QHPU01000103.1 GCA_003219175.1 Verrucomicrobiota bacterium
CTTTGCCACAAAGGCAGGAGCTGGATCTCGTGACCGCGGTTCGTTTCCGGATAATCATTTTCCAATCGCCGCGCGATCGACGACAACTCTTGCTCCGCTTGGTGTGCGGTGACGCCGGGTTTCAGAAACACGAAGCTCTCGAACGCGCGCGCGTCGCGATCTTCCAACTTGTATCCCGTAGGGTCAAAGGTCTCCTGCATCGCTATCGTGACCCAGAACTGGAACGCGACTCCGACGAAGGTACCGTGAAAATTTTCCGGCGTAACGCCGATGATCGTGTGCTGGACGCCATTCAGATATTTCGTTTTCCCGATAATCTGTGGGTCACCCTGATAACGGTTCTTCCACATCTCGTAGCTGATGACTGCGACTGGATGCGCATTGCGCCCGACGCCTTCGTCCGGCGTGAAGCCGCGGCCCAAAATCGGACGCACGCCGAGCGCATCAAAATAGCTCGGAGTAACGAGACCGCCGATCGCGCGCTCGGCCCGGTCGCCGACGCTCAGCGTTGTAGCGATTAACTGGTCAACAATGAATGACTCGATGAGCGTGCTGTTCTTTTGGAGATCGATGCAATCCGGATACGACAGTTGATTGAAGCCCGACGCGCCGCGCGTTGTTCCGGCGAGAGCGAACATTCGATCTTCGTGCACCACCGCCGGATAGGGATGAAACAAAATCCCTTCGATCCAACTGAAGACGGCGGCGTTGGTGCCGATCCCCAGGGTCAGGCAAACGATGGCAAGAAGCGAAAAGCCGGGATTGCGCCGCAACATCCGGAAACCAAAACGAACATCTTGGCGCAATTGATCTGGCCACATCCAGATCCGTTCGTCGCGCGACAGCTCCTTGAGTTGTTCGACTCCACCGAACTCCCGTCCGGCCGCGGCTCGCGCTTCACTCGGGGACATGCCGACGGCGATTTTGCGTTCCGTCAATAAATCCAGGTGGTGCTGCATTTCCTCCGCCATTTCGGCATCGCGTCGCTTCTTTCGAAACACTCCGAGAAGACGCCAGCCGGCTGCGCGGATCGTTTTCACGAATCAGGTTCCAGCAAGGACGAGGTCGATTCCTTTGGTAATGCGCGCCCAATGCTCCTTTTCCGCCGCGAGTTGCTTTCGCCCGGCGGCAGTCAATTCGTAGTAGCGGGCTTTGCGATTGGTATCGGAAACACCCCGTTTGGCTTTGATCCACCCTTGTGCCTCGAGGCGATAAAGGGCCGGGAGTGAACCCTGTTCCACACGCAGAATGTCTTTCGACATCTGCTGAATGCGATCCGCAATGGCGAGGCCATGCCGCGGATCATGTTGCAGCGCCTTCAGAATCAGCATGTCGAGCGTGCCGTAAACCAAATCTGGTTTTCCTTGGCCATGGATGAAATGTCTAGACAGTCTAGGCGGAAACACTATCAGATCTACACGCCTAGACTGTCAAGGCAAAACTGTGAATTATCATTTCATGAGTATGCCCCGCCTCCATCTTTTCGAACTTGAGGACCAGAATTGGTTTCCAACCATCCTGCGAGATCTGGCGACCGATTACCTTTGCTTCATTCAAGCAGCCTTCGGTCTACATCGCGCAGTCGTGCCCATACTAGCGAAAATTCTGCGCAAGACCGGCCACCGACAAATCATTGACCTATGCTCGGGCGGCGGCGGACCTCTCTCGGAGATTCAAAAGGCGTTGCCGGCGACCGGCCTGGATACGCACATCATCATGACCGACCGGTTTCCAAACTTGGGCGCATTTCAGCGAATAGAACAAGCATCGCCCGACCAAATCAGTTTTGTTCGCGAAAGCGTCGACGCGCGTTGCGTTCCCCATCGGTTTTGCGGATTGCGAACGATCTTCAATTCGTTCCATCACTTCCGACAATCGGACGCGCGAAGGATTCTGCGCGACGCCATGGAGGCGGCACAACCAATCGCCATTTTTGAATATCCCGAGCGAGCGATGGTGATCGTAATCCTCACGTTAGTTTTGACTCCGTTCCTAGTGGCACTCACTACTCCGTTTATTCGTCCCTTCCGCTGGCCGCGCCTGTTATTAACCTACCTGCTACCCCTAGTCCCGCTCACTTGTTGGTGGGACGGTATCGTCTCGCAATTGCGCGCATACACAGTGGGCGAGTTAACGACCATCGCCAAGGACTCACGTAACAACTCCTACGACTGGCATGCCGGAACTGTATCGCTACGTGGATCCGTCGGACATCTAACTTACCTTGTCGGCCACCCTGGTTAACAAAGGCTTTTGCGCATTTCTGTCACGGTCTCACTTCGGACAATGCGTTGAGCGCCAGCCCAGCCGCGCATAGTACTCGGGATGCGTATGGGCATAGAGGTAAAGAACAAGAAATCCGAGTATTCGCGCCTGCTCAACGCAACGGAAGACCAACTCACGACCGTAAATCACGGCCCGATATTGTGGCATGATAACCAGACTGGCGAGCCACGGCGAAAGATCAGGACGCTCTTCCGCGATATCGTCATGCTCTAGCAGACTGAACGCTAGACAAACTTTTCGTTCTGCCTTTTCGTGCCCCACGAGCGTGGCGTCTACCCGATGGCGGCACACCAGATCGGCCGGTGAAGCCTGCCGACGAATTGATGCCGTAGTATTGACGGCAGAATAATTGGCCGAAAAAATAAATTGTTTGTCGACCAACGGGCGGAGGCTTATGAATTTAATTGTTTCAATCCCGCGAGCAGCGGCGGGCCAGCTGGGAATGAGGCAGGCGGTGCTGCTGATGAGACCTGTTCTTCGCCATACCTCGCACGCATCGAGGGGCAAGAGGAATTCGTTTATGTGTGGACACTTGGGGTCGAGGGCCTCGGTGATGGCGCGGACAAACTCGTCAGTGTCGATGTTAAACCCGGTTCGCCGACCTACGGCAAAGTTGTCAGCAGCGTTTCCGTTGAAGGACGCAATGAAGCGCATCATGCCGGCTTCACTGACGACCGGCGTCAACTCTGGTGCGCAGGTCTGGAAAACAGCCGCGTCTTTATTTTCGACGTCCACACCGACCCGTCCAAGCCAAAGCTAACGAAGACGATCGACAATTTCGCCGAGACCACTGGTGGCGCGGTCGGTCCGCATGGGGCGTACGCTCTGCCCGGACGCGTTCTCATTCCGTGTCTCTCAAACGCAAAAGATAAGGGAGGTCGCACCGCCTTGGTCGAATACAGCAACGACGGCAACTACATCATGACACACTGGCTTCCGACGAAGGATGATGCGCGTGGTGCCGCGGGCGCGCAGTTCGCCGACGGCTATGGCTATGACGCACGCGTGTTGCCGCGCAAGAACGCGCTGCTCACCTCATCCTTCACCGGCTGGAACAACTACACGATGGACTTTGGCAAGATGACTAGCGACCCCGAGGCAATGAAACACTTTGGCCAAACCATGGTGATGTGGGATTTCCATACGCGTCAGCCCAAAAAAGTTTTCCAGGTCCCGGGTGCGCCGCTCGAAATCCGGTGGGCATGGGGTGACCAGCACAACTATGCCTTCACGGCGACCGCGCTTGGTTCGAAGCTTTGGCTGGTTTACGCTGACGATCACGGTGATTGGCAGGCCAAAGATGTCGCGCCGATCGGTGAGGTAAAAGGCGGTGTGCTCCCCGTCGATATCAGTCTGAGCGCTGATGACAAAACATTGTTTGTCGATTGTTTCGGTGACGGCAAATGTCGCGTTTTCGATGTTTCAGATCCGCAGCATCCAAAACAGATTTACGAGAAACAAATCGGCAAACAAGTGAACATGGTGTCACAAAGCTGGGATGGGAAACGACTTTATTTCACCAGTTCGCTTCTCGCGCGCTGGGACAAGAAAGGCGCCGATAACGAGCAATTCCTCCGCGCTTATGGCTGGGACGGCAAAGAGCTGAAGCCCACATTCGATCTCGATTTCACCGCGCTCAAGCTGGGACGTGCGCATCATATGCTTTTCGGCTCAACAAAACTTGGTCCGAATCGCACCACGATCGCTAGCCGTTAATCAGCAACGCCGATCGCGATGCTCAGAATTCTCTTTCTTATTCTGTCATCTGCCTGCTTGTCGAGTGCCGCGGATTTTGCACGCGATTCCGATTACGACTACGATCCTCCGCTGCCCGGCAGCTACACTTTGCCGGTGGTAAAACTCGCCGCCGATGGCACCTTGCTGGACACCGATAACAAAGCTGTCAACCTCCGCGACCTGACGCACGGACGCATCACCCTTCTGAGTTTCATCTATACCCGTTGCGCCGCGCCGAAAGCATGTCCCTATGCTACGGGCGTCCTCGGTCAGCTTCATGATTTCAGCGCAAAGGACGTAGCGCTCGCCAAAAACATGCGGCTTGTCAGTATCAGCTTCGATCCCGAGTACGACACGCCGCAGCATCTGGCGGCTTATTCGGAAAATGTTCGGGAAGCGAAATCGGGCTGCGAATGGCGTTTTGTCACCGCGAAATCGCGCGCCAGCCTGGAGCCGATTCTCGCCGGTTACAATCAGGCGGTGGACAAGCGACCGAATCCGTCTGATCCGCAAGGTCCGTTGTATCACGTCCTACGCGTATTCCTAATCGATCGCGCAGGCCGAATCCGAAATATTTATAGCTCTGGCACTCTCGATCCCCGCCTCGTTCTCGCCGACGTGAAGACGCTGCTGCTGGAAGAATCGAAAATCTCAAAACAGTAGCGTCTTTGGCGCGTAGTCTCCGCTAAGGCTCGGCCCGGGATCTGCATCGGTTATAACGACATGAAAGTCTCATGCCCGATACGAACACCGCCATCGTCACCTGCCCGGCGAAGATCGATGGCTCTTTTAGCGGCAGCGATCAATTTGAGACAAAAGAGGCATCGTGAACGGGGATCAAACAGCAGGCGACCTCGCGCAGGTGAATGAAATTCTCGAGTCGATCTTGTCCAACATGGGTGATGCCGTGATTGTGGCGGGCCGCGACGAGAAATTTCTGATCTTCAACCCGGCGGCGCAGCGCATATTCGGCGAAGGTGCGACTGACACCACCTCGACGAACTGGCCCCTTCGACATGGTCTCTACCTGCCGGACAAAGTGACGCTTTTTCCGAGTGACCAAACGCCTCTGGCACGAGCGATTCGAGGCGAGGAGACGAACCGTGTCGAAATGTTCGTCAGACAAGCGCAAGCTTCGAGTGGGCTTTGGACGCGGGTGAACGGCCGGCCTTTGCGCGCAGCCAATGGCGAAGTCATAGGCGGTGTCATTGTCTGCCGGGATATCACCGAAGCGAAAGAAGAGGAATTCTTTCGAGCCGGGCAAAGTCGAGTGCTCGAACTGATCGCGGAGGACGCGCCACTGAGCGAGATTCTGACGAACCTTGTCCTTCTGATGGAAGGTCAGGCCGAGGGACTGCGTTGTTCCGTCCTGCTTTTGAGTCGCGATGGCATCCACGTCGAGCACGGCGCGGCGCCGAATATTCCGGACGTCTATGTGAAGGCGGTCGACGGCGCTCCGATTGGACCGCACGCAGGTTCGTGCGGCACAGCGATGTACACGCGCCAGCCAGTCGTCGTGACCGACGTGCTGACCGATCCACTCTGGGCGGACTACCGCGACCTCGCGAAGATCTCCGGGCTGCGCGCTTGCTGGTCGACCCCGATTCTCTCATCGCAGGGCGAGGTGCTCGGTTCCTTCGCGATGTATCGTCAGGAATCCCGCGGCCCGCGTGTCGAAGAGACGCGACTCACTGCAGTCGCCACCCACCTTGCAAGGATTGCAATCGAGCGGCAACGCTCGCGCGCAGAGTTGCTCGCGCTCAACGCGGAGCTGGAGGACCGGGTGGAGAAGCGAACGCGCGAGCTGCGCGAAAAAAACCAGCAAATGGAGGAAGAGCTAAAGATGGCGCGCGAGCTGCAAGTCGCCTTGTTGCCACGGGATTTTCCCACCATCCCGGTCGGCGCGCCGCCGCTTGAGAGCGCTCTAAGTTTTCTCAGCTTCTACTTCCCCACCGGCGATGTGAGCGGTGACTTTTTTAGTGTTTTTCCCGTAGGCGAAAAAGCGGCGGGTGTGCTGATCTGTGATGTCATGGGGCACGGGGTGCGTTCCGCGCTCATCACCGGGATAATCCGTGGATTGGTAGAAGAGCATGCGAAACTCGCGGCTGACCCAGGGGTATTACTCACGCACATCAACCGCGCGCTCACCGTGATCCTGCAGCAAGCCGGTACGACCATGTTCGCGACCTGTTTTTATGTTGTCGCCGATGTGGAGCGGGCGGAACTGCGTTTCGCTAACGCCGGGCACCCGTGTGCACTGCACGTGCGATGCGACGGCGGCTCCGTCGAAAAGCTCGACGATGAGCAATCGCGGGGCCCGGTCATGGGAGTTTTCCCTTCTGCCACCTACGCGACGGCGGCTCGTTCAATGGTGAGAGGCGACCGTATTATGCTTTTCACTGATGGACTTTACGAGGTAGAGGATACGACCGGCGCGTTGTTCAGTGAGGACCAGCTCCGCGCGACTGCCAGTCGTCACGCTGCCTTGGCGCCGGCGGAATTCTTCGACCGGGTGCTGAGCGATATCCGCAAGTATTCCCAAAGCGAGACGTTTGCGGATGACGTCTGCGTTGTCGGGATGCAGATTCGACGCACCGATTGACCCATCGGTGTTCGGCTGAGGCGGATCGAGAAACAACCGATTTCTTACGTCGTCTCTAACAGGGATAAAGTCGACCATCAGAACGCCGCCCACGGCGAATTAAAGAACGAAAGGCGTCCTGGCGCGGAACTTATCCAATCCTATCTATCATCGATCCGAGCTGGCCGTGGCAAGCTCCGTTTTCATCATCGCTTCCGGATTCACACCAGTTTCAGCGAGTTCATTGAGTAGCTCGTTCGCTTCAGATTCTTCATCCAGAGTCGTTTGGAGCAATTCGGCTGCTTTCTCCTGCCCGAGTAACTTGGCAAAGGTGCGAACGCTGCCATAGGCGGCGATTTCGTAATGCTCGACTTTCTGCGCCGCCACGATGATTCCGGCATCGAGCACCGACTCTTCACCGTCTTCGCGCAGGATTTCCGATCCTTCTTGGATCAATCCTTTCATGGCGCGGCAAGTTTTGCCCTTCGGAGTTTGATCAATTTCTCCAAAAATCTGTTCCAGTCGTTCGACGTGGGTTTCCGTTTGGCCCAGATGGTTCTCCAAAGCATTCTTAAGTTCCTCCGAAGAAGCTCCCTTTGCCATTTTCGGTAACGCTTTGAGCAATTGGTTTTCCGCATTGTACAGATCACGCAGTTCGTCGATGTAGAGTTTTTGTAATGTATCCAGCTTCATAATCCCTTTCCCTTTTCCTTAATTGTTACAGTTTTTTAGTGCTGATGTTGCGTTGGCGACCCACCGTTACCAAGAAGAGAACGGCGCAAGAAACAAAGCCGCGCGTGTTTGACTTCAAGAATTTTGCACGGGTTCTTATATGCTACGCAGTAGAAGATTTTTTCGACATCCGATTTTCCAAGCGGCGTGGAGCGATCACGCTCGTTAACTAGCGCGAGACCCGCAGGAACGATCGCTTAGTGCCGAAGCATTAGTCCGAGCACGAATCCGATGCCCAGCGCAGTGAAAACTGCTTTCATCGGATTGTCGCGCACATACTCTTCGCCCTCTTCCCGCCACGTGCGGGCGCGCACTTTTGTCTCACCCCAAGTTTGCTCGGCTTTCTCCTGATAATCTTCCGCCACCTTGGTAGTTGCCGAGTCTAAAGCCGCGGCGGCACGTTGAACGCGCGCCTCATCGCTTTCCAATTTATTTTCGGCGGCGGCCATTCCGACGCCCAAGTTCATATTTTCGTCAGCCATTTTATTCTCCTGTTAATTTCCCTAAATGTTTTGGCGTACTCTGCGCCTACCCCTGCAGGGAATAAACGCGACCGAAGCGTGTTGTGCGCTTACGGTCGCGTTTTTCAAATCTAACATCCTGCGATTTAGTAAAGAACGCTCGGCATGTTACAACCCGGAACGTTCGGTCATGCGAGCCTCAGAAATACGTGTTGAAGCGCTACCGCGGGGCGCCTTTGACAACGAGGAAGTTGCGATGTCCTCGGCTCCCGCGTCCTTAAAGATTTCCTTGGCGCGATCGACCTCGTCGCTATCCTTCGCGTCGACTGCGACTAAATAGTTACCTGCCCTGAGCTTCTGTTCGTAACGTTTGGCTTCGATTTCTGGGATTCCCAATCCGATTAATCCACCGACCAGGCCACCGGTTGTTGCCCCTAGCGCAGCGCCACTGAGCGCCGCCATGATTGGACCCGCGGCGATGAATGGACCAACGCCCGGGATAGCAAGCGCGCCGATTCCAGCAAGCAAACCGAGAGCGCCTCCCGTCACTCCGCCAGCCGTCGCGCCCGTGGTTGCGCCTTCCGGCGCCTTGGTCGCCTTTACATGCCCGAAGTCATGCTTGCCTCCGGTATCGGGCATCAACACGGAAATTTCCGATGTGTCGAAACCGGAATGCTGCAGATTTTCAACTATTTGTTCCGCTTGCGAAGCGGACTTGGCGATACAGAAAACTGATGATTTTGACATAGATGTGTGTAGTTCGATTTTTGGATAGTTTGGTTAATGTGATTCTTTGATTTCGAGTTGGTTATCAATCTTGGCGCCGCTGGCAGCCGCAGTTGCAAGTTGTTCTATTTTTGTTTTTTCCTCCGCGGTCTTTACAGGACCGCGAAGCGTAACTACTCCTCCCGCGGTAATGACCTTCACGTTCTTCGCCGTCATGGTCAGAGAAGAATCCTTCACGATGGCGCGACGAACGTCGGCAGTAATCTTAGTATCCTCTGAGCTATTCGATTGATCGCCAGAGGTTTTGGTTTCACTAGAGCGGTCACGCTTGTTCTCGCCGGAGTTATCTGGTTTAACTTCCTGCGCCACCACCGTCGACAGAGCGAGGGTGGAGATGCAAAGAAGAGATAGTATTGTTCGGTTCATATAGTTTTTATAAGTGCCGCCGAAACCGGCGACAGAGTGGAAACGTGGCTGCCAGCTCGCTTGGTTCCTTTTTTCTTCGAATTGTCGAAAAATATTTCTCTTCACGAAGCCAAGTATCTACGTCGAGAACGATGGAAGACGAAAGGACTTGAAGGACCAGCGCGTTCGGAAGGTCTCGGGCTAGGGTTGGCGATCTCGAAAGCAATTATGGAACTGCATGGCGGCAAAATTTCTGCCGCCAGCAAGGGAAAAGGAACAGGGGCTACTTTCCGGATTGAGATTAAAAGCGTGCAAGATTAAGCTCTGCCTCTCAGTATCGCGGCCGCGATTCGCCGTTTGCCAATCCGGGCAAAATTTGTGCCAATGATTAGCTCATTTTTGCGTTTCTCAACTTCCTTTTCCAAATCGTCGGTCTTGCGGCCATGCTTCCGCATGCGATAGCCGAAGTATGCGACTATCCCAGTCCCAGCTAACGCGGAGAGGGCGGTCGATCGCCTTGCCGGTTTCCTCTTTGACTTTCCCGACAGCTTCTTTTGCCCTACCTTCTGCTTTATCGTGTGTGCTTGACTTCATAAACGTTGCTTCGGATTTCCCGTTCCGAACGGTTTTGTCATTCTGAATAGTTACGAAATTTCTGCTTAGGCGGTTCCAGGGACATTGATATACGACGAAATCCGCGCCATCCCGATCGGCGGGCATTCGGCGCCGGAATTTCGCGAGGAAATCACCCCGACCCTGGACGCTCTGCTGGAGGAGGCTAAGGAGCGCATCAAGTTGAATATTGAACTGAAGTACTATGGGGGCAATCAGCCTGGCCTCGCTCAGAAAGTCGTAGACGCTGTGCGCCGGCATGGAATGCTCGACCGGGTCGTGATCCAATGCCTGGAATACGAACCTCTCCTCGAAGTGCATCGCCTCGCGCCGAATGTGCCCATTGGCTACTTGCTTTCCTTTAACGCTCGTGAGCCGTCGCGATTGCACGTTAATTTCCTGAGCGTACAACAATCCAGACTCGATCACCGTTTTATTCGCCGGGCACATCGTCGAGGCCAGCAGGTCTATGCCTGGACAGTTGATGCTCCTAACGAGATGGAGCGCCTATTCGAGCTTGGCATTGACGGTATCATCACAGACCAGTCCGCGCTCGCGCGCACCACCCTCAACAAATATCGCGACCGTCCCGTGGCGGAGCGTACCCTCCACCGAGTTGAGTCGTGGCTGATGGACTAGCAAAAGAAGGGCGACCTGACCCATTCTGCCTTTTGCTCAAACCCGCGAATTTTGAACTGGTTCACTCCAATGGCTTCAACTCGCCCAGCATGGTCGGGATCAATTCTGTGACAGTTGGATGAATGTGCATGGCGCGCTGAATCACGGTGTATGACGCGTTGGCGTACATCACGTCGAGGAGCGAATGAATTACCTCGTCGCACTCAATCCCCAACAGCGACGCTCCAAGGATCTTTTTCGTTTCGGCGTCCACCAAGACTTTCATAAATCCGTCAGTCTCGCCTCTCTCCTGCGCCCGGCCGACTTGTGTCATCGGACGCTTTCCAATCAAAGCTTTCCGTTCTGACTTTCGCACTTCCGCCTCAGTCATTCCTGCTCTGCCCAACGGCGGATCAGTGTAAAGGGCGTAAGCCGTGATCCGGTCGGTTACGCGGCGCTGGTCGCCGTCTAGAAGGTTAGCGGCGACAATTTCATAATCGTTGTATGCGGTATGAGTGAAAGCTCCGCGTCCGTTGCAATCACCCAGCGCATAAATGCCGGGCACATTGGTGCGAAGTTGATCGTCAACCTGGATGTAACCGCGCTTGTCGACTTCAACTCCGGCATTTTCCAAACCGAGATCGTTGGTATTCGGCACACGACCGACTGCGAGGAGCGTATGCGAGCCGATAGCGGTCTTATCGCCGCTGCTGCACTCAACCTGCACGGCCACTTTGTCGCCGCGTTTTTCAAAGCCAATGCATTCAGCGTCCAGACGAAACTTGATACCTTCGCTTTCGAGAATCGTTTTGATATTTTCGGAAACGTCTTCGTCTTCGCGCTTGACCAGTCGCGACGCCATCTCCACAACGGTGACTTCACTGCCGAAACGGCGATACATCTGCGCAAACTCCAATCCCACGTAGCTGCCGCCGATGATAATTAGATGCTCGGGGAGAAAATCCACATCCATCATTGTTGAATTGTTCAAATAGCTCACCTGATCGATGCCTCGGAGGGGAGGAACAGCCGCACGTCCGCCAACATTGATAAAGATTTTATCTGCCTCGAGAACATCGTCGCCGATACGAATCCGATGCGTATCGGCAAAGCGCGCGTGCCCTTCAATAACGGTCAGGTTCCGAGTGTTCCTTAGCCATTTTTCCACGCCCTCGCTGCTTTGACGGACCACTGCGTCTTTACGCGCTTTGACTTTTTTCATGTCAACGGCAATCGAGCTGCGAATCGTCACGCCATAATCGCCGGCCCGGCGTGCGACATGAGCTGCGCGCGCACTCGCCACTAACGTCTTCGTTGGGATGCAGCCGTTATTGACACAGGTGCCGCCGAATCGCTTGCGCTCGATAATCGCGACCTTCATTCCTGTCTCCGCCAGTCGAACCGCCAGAGACGGTCCTGCCTGGCCAGTGCCAAGAACGATCGCGTCATATTTAGTTGCCATCGGAATACCTCCGCCGGGTTACTGTCGTCTACAATTTTGAGAATTCCTACCAGCCGTTAATGTTGAGATTTGACCTCAACTCAGTCAGCGGCATTCACTACAAATGAGATCTTCGACTCGATCTCTCCTCTCTAAAGTGAAAGAATCAGCGCAAGGACTGACGCTTTCTTTGACCCCGTCGGTACAAGAGAAGGGACCGCAGAAAACGCAAAGCGCGCACCAGCGGCCCCTCGCTCAGATTTTCAGAGTCTAAAAACGCGTTTGACCGCGTGAGGCGAAGCCTTTTACGCGGTTATTTTGGCACTGGATCCGCCCCGAAGTTTGCGTGGACCAACGTCCATTTGTCGCCCTTTTTCACATAAACGCGGGTAGATTTTGCGCGGGCCGGTTCCGTCTTTCCGTCCTTGTCCTGTATCAGGCCAACATAGTTGTAAGTCACGATGGCAACATTACCGTTGTATACTTGGACTTTGGGATTGGCCATTTCCGAGGCGATCGTTTTGCCAGAGGCTTTTCCTCCAGCCTCCGCCAGCCGTGAATTCATTGTTTTCCCGTCGAGACGGGTGGCGTAATCGCCGTTGAACTCGGTGTAGTCGTCCGACATATCTTTCGTCTGGTCGGCCACATTTGTCGGGTCTTTGATTTGGGCTGCCCATTGCGCTTTTACCGTCGCAATCACGGCATCGGCAGTTGCCTGGTCGGCCTGTTGAGCCGAAGCATTCATCGCGAAAGCCGCGCAACAGGCAGACGCGACTAGTAACAACATCAGTTTTTTCATTTCTATTTTCTTTCCGGGGAATATTCCTATGTATGAGCTGACCATGCTCACTGTTTAAACCTGCAGCGGACAATGGTCTTATTAGCTTTTGCCGCCGAACCGGTTGATAAGCCGGATGCTCGCCTGGGATAGGGGTCCGTCACCGGAAAGTCAATGCATTTCGCTGGTCCATTTGATGCGACGATGACCTGTTGGGTGCCGACCAAGCATTCTTCACCAGCGCGAATCCCTGTAGCCGCGGTCGTTGACCGCGGTCTCTGTCCCGTAATCCCGACCAACCAATCGGCAACAGCAAGCCGGGAGCGGTCACGCGGAAGTTGCTAAAAACTTTTCGAGATCCAACGTTACGTTGCCCTCTGTTTCCTGTGTGTTCTTCGTGGTCAATCTGAGAGGGCGTCATCTCAAAACATGCCATTTTC
>QHPU01000142.1 GCA_003219175.1 Verrucomicrobiota bacterium
CAAGAATCTGTCGTTCATCGACGATGAAATCTTTGCGCAGAATTGGCAACATCACGGCTTCGCGGACGGCCGTTAAGTGTTCCGGACAGCCGCTAAAATAATTCTGCTCCGTCAACACTGAGACGGCGTCGGCACCATTCGCCTCGTATCGTTTCGCGATTTGCGCTGGATCATAGTTTGCTGCGATCACCCCCGCCGATGGTGACGCGCTCTTTGCCTCCGCAATGACCCGGACGCGCCCACTCCTTCGCTGAATGGCTGCATGAAAATCGCGAAAATCATCACGCCGTTCGGCGCGTGACTGGAATTCCTCCGCCGGCATCTTCGCGATAGCGCTTCGTTTGTGTGCGATGATTTCTTCCAGCCAATTCAATGTGTGTGGGTCTCGGCGCCGCCCGCCAAGTTATCGGCGTTTCACAGGAACGCCTGCAATTTCGCCACGATTTCCACGCACACGCGTTATTCTTCACGATGGAAACGGAACGGGAACGCGCTCGCCGGGAAATCCGGCGACGCAGTTGGCTGGGCCATCTCTGGCACGAATGGATCGTCGAGAGCCGGCGACCCATCGCACCCGCATTCGCGCACCCGACACCCGAAAGTTGGAGCAATGACGATCTTACTGCGGCGTGGATCGGGCACTCTACGGTTCTGATTAATTTCTTCGGCATAAAAATTCTCACCGATCCCGTCCTTTTCCCGCGCATCGGGATTCGTCTTCCTTTTCTCACCGTCGGGCCAAAACGTCTGACTCAACCGGCGCTAACATTTGCCGAACTTCCACCGATCGATCTAGTCCTCCTTTCCCACGCGCATTTCGATCACATCGATCGGCGCACGCTGAAATTATTTTCCGACGCAACGCGAGTGATCACGGCCAAACGAACAGGCGACTTGCTGCGAGAGACGAAATTTTCCGAAGTAATCGAGCTGGGATGGACGGAATCCGTGAACCTCACTCCACGCGGTTTGGAAATCGAAGTCCGCGCATTCCGGCCAAAACATTGGGGCGCGCGAATGCAATACGACATCCATCGCGGATACAACAGCTACGTCATTTCGCGAAACAACCGACGCATCATTTACGGTAGCGATACCGCCATGACCGACGCGTTCGCGAAATTGAATGATGGCGCGCCCTACGATCTCGCCATTATGTGCATCGGCGCTTATGACCCGTGGATTTGGGCTCATTGCACGCCCGAACAAGCCGTGGCTATGGCAAACGCGGCCGGCGCGCGTTTCATCATGCCGGTGCATCACCAGACGTTTCGTTTGAGCATAGAACCTTTTCGCGAACCGATCGAACGCTTCACCTGCGCGCTGGTCAAAACGCCGGAGAGAATCGCGCTGCGTGAAATCGGGGAGACGTTCGTATTGCGAGCGTAGATTGGGGCGCGGACATCTTGTCTGCGCGGCAGGCAGGCGTCTCGCCTGCCACAGCCGACCCGCGCCAGGCAAGATGCCCGGCGGCCCCACAGTCGGGACGGCTGCGCCCCGTTCTTCATTAGAACATTGCGGTCGGCGATGGCGTGGGCGTGGGAAACGCAAACGTTGGATGAATCAATGGCGGCAAAGTGGGCGACGGCGTTTCGCTGAAAAATGGATTCGGCGTCGGTGAGACGGAAGGAGAAATCGTCGGACCCGGTGTCGGCGTTGGAGTCGGTGTCGGAGTCGGCAGCGGCGGCACGGTATTAACCCAATGATGCAGGGGCACGCTCGCGCCGCCGATTTCCTTTACCAGCGCCTCGCAACGCGCCTGCAATTTTTCCAGATCAGGCGGGCCCCACGTCGAATCCGCTGTCCCGTTAAATACGATATAGGTCGCTTTCAGTTCGCTGAGCGGCCGGTTGTTCGGATTGGAAAGCACGTTCACCTCTTTCGCGATCCGGAGCGATGCCTCCCCCACCCGATCGTTCGGGCCGACGTCACCCACGATAGCCGGATAAATCCTGTTGCCGACAACCACTAGCGAATAATCGCCGACGTGCGCGCCATCGCCGCCCTTCGTGAAACTCGCCGGTACCACGATGAACGGATCATAGGTGCCGATGAGATAACTGTATTTTTTTATCGCGTTAATCTCGTCGCGCAACTCGGTTACCGCGTTTTTCAACTCGCGTTTCCGCTCGGGCGTCGCCGTTTTTTGTTCCAATTCAACCCGGTGCAGTCGTTCTTCAATTCCGGGCAGGTAGGGATTGGGACGATTTGATTTCTTTCCCCAACGAAAACTCGTGAACGGTTTGAACGTCGGCGACACACCGTTGCCAGCCGGTACCCGATCACCATCGGAGCCATCTGCATCCACATCCATGTCCGCCTGAAAGAGCAGCGCACGGCGTTTGGTTTCCGGGTGCTTCAATGCCAGCACCGTCTGGCAGTCGTAGAAATTGTGCCGTGAAAGAAGCAGATCGAGCCGATTTAAATTCTCACGCAGCTCGCGCACCTTGGTCTCGTAAAGTTGCGCAAAGAACGGGGAAACCGCTTCGGGTTTGGCCATAATCGCCAGGCCAGGTAGCAAGTTGGCAAGATCCGGACTCACCTTTCCGAGCTCGTCCACAGTGCGATTTGGCGTCGGCACTCGCGCGTGCAGTTTCAAATCGATCATGTAACTCATCGGGTCGACCCGTTCTTCGGATGCGGCTGCGCCCGCCGCCGTTTCCACTTCGCTGCGCAAGGTGATGCCATTGAACAGTCGCACGACATCGAACTTGCCGGAGAGTACGGGAGATCGGCTCGCCGTTGCTGACGGCGCCGCGGTCGGTGTCGGAGAAGATTCTTCCGCGCGCGTGATCGTCCAGCGCCAGCGCTCGAGCGAAATCCAGCGCAATGTAACTGCCGCGAACAATGCAAAAAAAATGAGGAGAACGATTCGGCGCAGAGTGCCGAGCCACAATTTCCGCACGCGATTATTTCCTCAGCCAGGCCGCGATCGCGACGACAATTCCGAGCACACTCAAGACTGACATCAACCCGGCAGGCATCACTTTGTGAGTGCTGAAAAACTTCGGAACGAATTGCCCCGTTAACAGCACCGAAATAACGAGCGCGACGATCAATCCCGCAGCTTGATGGTCCGGCAGCAAAAAAGCGGCTGCCACCAGTAACAGGCCAGATATCGAGCCGGCGACGATTGAAATTACACTTCCTGCTTTGACATAGCCGACAATTCCGCCGGTAATCGTCAAGAGTCCGAAGATAATAAAATAGACCTTAGTAGCGCCGAGCATCAGAGCGATTGGTAGCGTACGACTTTGTCTGTGTCCAGCAAAGGCGGCGCCGCGACCGGATGGCACGCTTGTCCTCTCAGCGTTGTGCCACCGAGCTGCTGTTCGCCTACGGTATATAAAAAACTTCGACCAAGGCGATACCTGTTCCTGCGCCCTTACCCCAAACGAGCGCGGTCGTATTTCCCGTCGGACGATCGATTACGATGGCAGGTTCCGAAGGATCAGGTGGAGTATAAGGCGCGAACTGGATGTCGGCGGGGTAATCATCCGTCCAATTGTCGTTAGAAGCAATAACGTTTCCGTTGCTATCAAATAGCATCAGCGCGGGATCGGCCAACGCAGCCGAAATGCCGAACTGCCGAAGTGAGGGGCCGAGAGCACGCACGACGACACGCGTATTCTCACTCCTGGCCATGAAGCCACCGATTAACACATGATCGTCGGTCCCGACAAAACCGCGAGTGCTGACGTTAAACAGAAGTGGGCCGCTCGAAGTGAGATCATAAACTTCAATGAGCCCGACTCCCGTGCCGCCGTTGGAGCCGGTGAGAATGGCGGTGTAACTGCCGGGCGGAAGCGACAGGATAATCGCTGCCTCAGTATCATTCGCGGGGGCCAGGCCAGTACTGGTGATGGCCGACTCCTGCGTGTCTCTCCAGTTATCATTACTTGCTAGGACCTGATCATTCCCTTGCGCGTCGGTTTGATGCAGGACGAGAACCGGATCGGTCAAGACTCCCGGCACTCCAACGGAACTCAGAGTTGGGCCAAGGCCGCGCAAAACCACGGTGTGATTCTCATTACCGCCAATGACAAAGCCCGCGATCGTGGCTCCGGACGCGGTCAGGACGTTCGCGCGCGTGGAAATGTTATTCAGACCCGCGGAAGCCGAGGGTAGGTCGCTTGAAACCGTGAAAAGAGCCTCGTTTGAGGGTCGGCTTTCAGCTCCGGCGGCATTAACCGCAGTAACGAGGAAATAATAAGTCGCGCCTGCGTCCAAGCCGTCGATCTCGGCGGTGGTAGTCTGACTAGGAACAACGAGCGACGATTGATAGCTTCGGTTCCCATAATAGACATGATAGGCAACAACGCCCTCGGAGGGGCTAGGTTGCCAGGCGAGGGTGGCCGAGCCGGCGGGTGCAGTGTTTGAGGCGATCGCGAACAGGACGAGGACTAGGCACACCCGTATAGAGACGGATGCTTTCATTGTTATTATAGTAAGTCTTTATAACGTGGTAATTATAAGCAGCCGTCGTGCCGATTTTCGAACGATAGGCCATACCGATATCGCTTGCTTGTTGCTCAGCCACAGCTACTTGCGTAGTTTGCCTTTCGCTTTATCAATGGAAAATACGAAAAAAAATCCTGCTGGCGTTACGCATGCATCGAGAA
>QHPU01000143.1 GCA_003219175.1 Verrucomicrobiota bacterium
AGGCTCGCGAAGAGTTCGCCTCACTTCAGACTGACTCGGGGCTCCAGTTGGATCTGGAGATCGCGTTAAGCGGTGCCTTAGCGACATCCAACCCTGGGGCCTTTTTCAGCCGGTCCAAGATGCGTTGAAACATCGGGGAACGTAATCGAGCAGGGATTACCAACTTCGGGAAAAATTGTCGAGCATTAACTTGAATAAATAACTGTAGGACAACGCGTTACATAAGCTTGCTCGCGACTAGCTTCTCCAGTTTCACCACATCCGCCGCGAATTTACGGATACCTTCCGCGGTCTTCTCGGTCGCCATCGCGTTATCGTTCACCAGATACCTGAACTTCTTCTCGTCCAGTTCCAGCCGCTCGATTTTCGCCGACTTCGCCTTCTCCGGACTCAACTTTCTTTCCACTGGCTCTGTCGATTCCGACAGTTCCTTCATCAGCTCCGGACTAATCGTGAGTAGGTCGCACCCTGCCAGCTCAATGATCTGGCCGGTGTTGCGAAAGCTCGCGCCCATGACCTCGGTCGGATACCCAAACTTCTTGTAATAAGTGTAAATCTCCTGGACCGATTGCACGCCGGGATCTTCCGCGCCTTTGTAATCTCGATTGTTCGCTTTCTTGTACCAATCGTAGATCCGGCCGACGAACGGCGAGATCAGCTGCACTTTTGCTTCCGCGGCGCGCACCGCCTGCGGCAGCGAAAACAGCAGCGTCATGTTGCAATGAATCCCTTCCTTCTGGAGTTGTTCCGCTGCCAGAAACCCTTCCCAGGTCGATGCGATCTTAATTAGTACACGCTCCGGCCCAATTCCTTTCCCTTTGTATAGCTCGATCAACCGGCGGGCCTTCGCGATCGATCCTTCCACATCGAACGACAACCGCGCATCCGTCTCGGTCGAGACGCGTCCCGGCACAATTTCGAGAATATCGGTCCCAAACTGCACCAGCAGATGATCGCAGATGTCTTCGACCTGTTTCGCGCCGGTCAATCCCGACTTCTTCCGGTCGCGCAACACTTCCTCGAGCAAGTGCGCATAATTCTGTTTCTGAATTGCCGCCAACACCAGGCTCGGATTGGTCGTCGCGTCCTGCGGCTTGAACGCCTTCATCGATTCAAAATCAGCCGTGTCCGCCACGACCTTGGTAAACTTCTTCAGCTGCTCGAGCTGATTCAACTTGGTTTTCTGTTTTGGCTCCTCTGTTGCAATGCTCATAAATCCTCCTCGTTCTTCCCTCTCCTTTGACAAATGCCGGTCCGGCTCGGACCCTCCTCTTAATCTTCGGTTCTCGCTAACCTACGCCGTCACCGGACGCACTCAATCCGAAATCGCAGCGTATGTCCGGGTCCGCACGCGCCTGGCTCGAAAATTGTGCCGCGACTGTCGCTATAAGCGCAGTCCCCAGTATCTCATTGGCGGCATGATGCCAGATCTCCGACCGACAAAACGTCAATCAGTTTACGACCACGCTTGTTTCAAAACACGTTGTTGTAACGATGGACCAGAACATTCTCTCTAAACTCGGCGGTTACCTTCTAGCGCATAGCGAGGAAATTATCGGCGAATGGCTCCGGGCTGTCGAACGAAACCCTCACATTAGCTCGTCTGATGTTCTTAAATACAAAGAACTCGTCGATCACCTGCCAACGCTTTTTGAAAATCTGGCGGGACTCCTCAAATCTCCGCACTCGGATCCACAGCGGAGCAAGGTTCGTCGCGATGCGCGAGTCCACGGCAAACATCGCTGGCGTCAAGGTTACCGGTTCGAGGAAGTTATACGGGAGGCGAGCATCGTTCGGCATATTCTTTTTGATAAGTGGCTCGACGCGTTCGCCCGTGAAGTGCCAAAATTTGATCGGGAAATTCGCGAGGTAGCCGAAAATATCATTCGCCAATCAGTGGACGATATTTTTACTGAATCGGCTAAACAGTTTGAAGAAGAACAGCAAAAAAGCCGTCCATTCAGTCGGAGGTAACGCGCGCGCATACTGGTAAGAAATTGTGCCGTTTTGCCACCGGAAAGTGCGAGATGCGCTCACGCCCCGGATTAACAAGCGCGCTTCTGAGACTTGCAACGCGTTGCCATGGCCATTGACCATTGACCGACTGGGAGGAAAGGCTCGGAAGTGATCAAGGAAGAACGCCCAGCTGCGACCGGAGCTAAACACTCGGTCTTGTCCGTGATCTCACGCGCTTGCTGGCGAGGAAGAACCTACCGTCACGCCTCAGGCAAGGCCCCGCTAGAGCGGTTTTTTTCCACTCCTCGGATCGTCAGCAGGGTTTAGATAATTAATCGCCCACGGACCGGTGCCATGCAGCTGGATGACTGTTTCGCTATCAGCCCACGCAGCGTGTTTCATCCCTGCCGGCCAAAATCCGTATGTACCAGCGGCAAGCATTTGCGCAGAAGAACGATCTAGTTTGTCACCCATAGCGAGGTATAAAGCCCCTGAAAGCACAGTGACCCGCTCTGTCTTGGGATGGGTGTGAGCCGGAATGTGGTAACCGGCGGGGAAGTGCAGGCGCATCACGAAAGGCCCTTCTTTTGCGGGGTCGCCTTCCAACACCGCCACCTTTGATCCCCTCGGAAGAGCTGCTGGGCCATCCTTCCATTCGATGTTTTCAAATGAATAGAATTTGGCCTGTTCAGAAGAAGAATCCTTCGCCGACGGTTGGGCAAGTACTTTGGATGCCGGCAAAAGGCACGCCATTGCGATGACCAAAAAGGTGCCGATCTTCATAGCTGAGGACGTTGGCGATTGCACATTGTCACAAAAAATCCGTTTCACAAACGCAGTCTATGGGGACGAAAGGTCGGTGCCTGCCTGCTCGCGAACCCTTCCCAGAGTCATGCCCCATCTTTAGCCGCGCGAACGCTCGAAACAAACACAAATTCCTCAGGGGGGTCTGATGCGGACGCCCTGAAAAATCATCTACTGATTATTCACGACGGTTTGCGGTGCAGCTTTGCTCAGTTCAATCTTGGCGCTCACTTTCTGGTTTTGGGAAGGCTGTTGTTTCACAGTTGCGGCGAGCGCTTCAATTTCCTTCTGCTGCTCCAGCGCGTTGGCTTCTAGTTGCTGCACTTTGCGATGCTCTTTCAGGAACTCGTTGAGCAACATCGCGTTCACCGCTTCGTAGCGAACACTCATAATCTTTCCTTCTTGATCACGAGCGACAAGATCGGGGTTCACCTTCTCGACCTGTTCTGCTACTAGCCCGAACTGTGGAATCTTGTCGGGATCCAGCTCTTCCTTGTAGCGAAAGGTAACTGGCTTTAACGCAAGAATAGTCTCGCTAGCTTTATCCATCGGCTTGATTGCTTCCTTGAACCGAGCTGAGGAAACGACGGTGCCAAGCTTTCCACTGGAATTGACGATTACGCCAATACCGTTTGCCACCGTGACTCCGGAGATACCGGCAATGAAAGCGCCGTTCTGGGTCCCGACGGTGCCGATACGGATTTTGTTGGATTCGGCTGCTACTCCCGGGGCACCGATATCGATGTTATTGTTTCCGGTGGTTAGATTGCTGCCAGCGTTACTGCCCAGGGCGATATTATTTGCACCGGTCGTGTTGCTTAAGAGTGCAAAACGACCAGTCGCGGTGTTGTCGTTACCGGTGCTGTTGCCAACAAGTGCCTGGTTGCCACTGGCTGTGTTGCCATTGCCTTCGGTATTGTTTCCGAGTGCGAAAACACCGCTACATGTATTGTCGGAGCCGGTGGTATTGTTTCCGAGCGCACCCTTGCCCGTGCTGGTGTTATCACTGCCAGTGGTATTGCTCCCGAGCACGAACACTCCGATGCCAGTGTTGTTGTTGCCGGTAGTGTTGCTAGCGAGTGCCGAAGTGCCGGTTGCCGTGTTGTTGTTGCCGGTGATGTTGCCAAAAAGCGCGCCGTTACCATCAGCCGTATTTTGGGCGCCGGTCGTGTTGCGAGACAACGCAGACGCGCCCGTGGAAGCGTTAGCGAAGCCGGTGCTGTTCGCGGCGAGTGCCTGAAAGCCGATCGCAGTGTTGAAGTCGGACGTATTGCGGGAGAGCGCATTCGCTCCTACGGCTGTGTTGCTGCTGCCACCTGTGGTGGTCATCAGCGCGTTAAAACCTATTGCGGTGTTGTCAGTGCCCGTGTTGCTGAAGAGTGCATTAGCACCCATAGCCGTGTTCTCGTTGCCGCTGGTATTGCTCCGAAGCGCTCCGAAACCGGTCGCGGTATTGCTCTGGCCAGTGTTATTGCTAAAAAGAGCCACGGAACCGTTGGCTGTATTATTAATACCAGTGCTGTTTTTCTGCAGCGCGTTCAGGCCGGTGGCAGTGTTGTTGCTGCCGCTGGTATTGTTTAATAGTGCTTCAAAACCGCAGGCGGTGTTGTTGCTGCCGGTGTTGTCGTGGTTAAGCGCTTGAAAACCAATACCGGTATTCGAGATCCCAGTCGTGCGGCTGACGAGAACCCCGCTACCGTCGGCCGTATTGTTGCCGGCCACGACACTCCCTAAATCGGTGGCCTGCGCACCGGGCAAAAACGCAACCCAGGCGAGGGAAAGGGCGAGCGCGCTG
>QHPU01000119.1 GCA_003219175.1 Verrucomicrobiota bacterium
CTAATCAGAAAAAGCCCTAGTGCCCATCTAGCGGATGTTTTGGTTGGGTCTAAGGAATTGCCGGTCCGTTATAGATTGAGGTCGGGCCATTTTTGCTTCAACGCCGTGCGAATGATGCCCGACAGCCGCCATTGCTCGGAATATTCCAAATGATCGACTGCGATGAGACCAATAAGCTGGCGAGCCTGATCGCTTGGTTCATCCAAGTCGAGATCGGTTAAGCCGAGTGCGAAGAGGATGGCCTCCTCTATTGGCACAACCAGGCGCAGCTCGGGCAGACTCATTGGAGTTCTCTGAATGCGTAGAATTTACAGGGGCGCGCGGCCGCCAACAATCGGGCTCTACTCTGGTAAGGGCCTAGTTTATTTGCTTATTCGGGAGTACTGATTTCACCGACATCTCGGCGCGTCCCCACACTCGAATACTTCAATGCATGAACTTGTTCAATAAGCTCAAGCCCTTCGATCGGAAGTCGGGCAATATAAATGTGGTAATCGACACGCCGAAAGGTTGTCGGAACAAATACGCATTCGATTTTGGAATCAAGAATTACAAGATGAAATCGGTGCTGCCCAGCGGCGCCGTTTTTCCATTCGACTTCGGTAGCGTACCGGGAACGACTGCCGACGACGGAGATCCCCTTGATGTATTATTGCTGATGGACGAGCCGGCCTTCACCGGCTGCCTAGTGCAAGGGCGACTCTTGGGAGTGATCGAAGCCGAACAAACAAGTAAGGGCAAAACCGAACGCAACGATCGCTTGATTGCGGTAGCAGCCGAATCGCATACTCATTCGTCGTTGAAATCGTTGAAGACACTGGACGCGGCGCTCATCAAAGAGATTGAGCATTTTTTCGTTTCCTACAACGAGATGCGCGGCAAAAAGTTCGAACCGCTCGCGCGTAAGGGTCCCAATGCAGCCATGCGCCTAGTTAAGAAACATCAGGACAAGCGCTAATGTTGCCTCAGACTGTTAGTCACTTAGCTATTATGCCAAGATGCTAGAACCAGATTACTGCAAAGCGCGATTACTAGAAATCGAGGTCGGCAGAAGTTTTTGGCAATCCACTGCCTCTCCTAAGAACGCCCTCAATTTCTATGTGCGAGTAGTTAAACCGCTGCGACAACTTCAGCGTCGAGGTGTCGTGGAAAAACTTCAGAAAGTTACTGCGACTGGACTGGCTAAGTCACGATTGCGCCCGTGCCACCGGCCTTATTTTTTCGATTCAGCTGCTTGTCTTTTATCTGTGAGCAGTGTCAAAAGGTACCAAACGAGAGCCCGTAATCTCCAAAAAATACTGGGTTCTGTTCGCTCGACTGCGAATCGCAAAAAGATTCCAAATGCTCGGCTTTAGGGCCTCGATCCGGGAGAAATCGACTTAGGACATTTTCAATTCGGCAATGGAAAAGCGTTAAGTGCTTCTTCCACACCCGGAGTTCGCTGGTGATTGGATGATGGGATCAATTCGATGTCCGAATTATAAGCATCCCGTCAGCGTCGATGAAGCGAATGTGAGGCGAGGAGGATACGCGATGGCTAAACGTGCATTATTTTTCAGCAATTCATTCGGTCTGTTTAAACAAACATTTTCGGAGTGGCTCGAGGACAAGGCACCGCAACTCGGCGCTGCTCTCGCATACTATACTGTCTTCTCGCTGGCGCCGCTCATCCTCGTATTGCTCGCGATCATAGGCCTGATCTTTCGTAACGATCCGGGGGGTGCCTGGAACAAGATCACCGAGCAAATGAGCTATTTTCTCGATAAGAGCGCGGTTGAGGTGGTCCAAAACATCGCCCAAAAAGCGGCCCAACCGAATAAAAGTGTTCTGGCAACCATAATTGGCGTACTGCTCGCGCTCTTCGGGGCAAGCGGCGTTTTCGGTCAGCTCCAGGACGCGCTCAACACCGTATGGGGAGTAAAAGCAAAACCGGGCGCAGGAATTTGGGGATTTCTGCGTTCGCGTTTTCTCTCCTTCGCCATGGTCGGCGGGGTTTGTTTTTTGTTGCTGGTTTCACTAACGCTCGAGAGTCTCCTCAAAGGTTTCAGTCATTACGTACAGTCGGTTTTACCAGGCGGGATCGTAATTGCGCTCGCTGTTTATTGGGTATTTGATCTCGCGGTCGTTATCCTGTTGTTCGCCAGCATTTTTAAATTCCTGCCGGATGCCGAAATCCGCTGGCGCGACGTATGGATTGGGGCTGCCATGACTGCAATCCTTTTCGCCATCGGCAAGTGGGCACTTGGTCTTTATTTGGGTAGCGGGAGTGCTGGTTCGGCTTACGGCGCAGCCAGTTCGCTGATTACCCTTCTGCTGTGGGTTTACTATTCGTCGCAGATCCTACTTTTTGGGGCCGAGTTCACCCAGGTGTACGCGAACCGGGCTGGGCGCGACATTCAACCTGCCGAACATGCGATCCGCGTGAAGACGGAAGAAGTAAAGGTCCGCAATTAGCAGCCGAGTGCCAAAAAAGAGATTACGACGCCAAGTGCTTTCGATCGACGCTGAACTTGGTAATTTTTTAGCTTTCCAAAACGGCGCAAACGCTCTTTGGTGCGTGCTTTCATGGATGTCGTCGATGAATTGTGGGCCCTGCCGAGGTGGACCCAGTCTCGTGGGGAGGAACTGGCCAACACCATCAGTCATGGGATCGGATTACTGGCAGGGCTGATCGGCACGCCGGTGCTGCTCGTCGCTGCGCTTCATGCCGGTAACGGCGGTTTTTTGGTCGGCACAATCATTTTCGCTGTGACCATGTTGATGCTGTACCTCGGATCCACGCTTTACCACGCCTGGCCCCAGACCCGGGTTAAATGTGTGCTCCAGGTGTTCGATCATTCCGCGATCTTTCTGCTAATCGCAGGAACGTACACGCCATTCGTGCTCGGCCCGCTTCGGGGGCTATGGGGCTGGACGATGTTCGGCGTGATCTGGTCCCTGGCGATCTTCGGCGTCATTATGAAAGCGACGCGCGGGACGTCACATCATCCGAAACTGGCGCTATGTCTTTACCTCGGCATGGGATGGCTGGGGCTCGTCGCAATCCGACCGCTAAGTGCGGTAGTTCCGGCATTGGCCCTCCTTGGGCTGTTTGCCGGTGGCATCGCTTATACGATGGGAGTGATATTTTTCGTCAACGAGCGACGTCGATATAACCACTTTGTCTGGCATTTGTTCGTTTTAACGGGAACGAGCTGCCATTTTCTCGCTCTGCTAGCGTGCACTGGCTAAGCAAAGAAAGGCAGCAGAACAAAATTAAGATTTAAGACGGCAGAAAAGAAAAGTAAGAGTGCAAAGGAAGAAAGTGATCGTGCGTTGCGAACCAAGAATTTCGCGTTGCAGGCAATCAGTTTGTTCCAAAAACTCCTGAGAACATCCGGAAGTGGCTCGGAACGTTCCTAGAGGCAAACCTCTATTGACGATCCGTCGATCCTGATCACCCAAGGCGCCGCCGTAACGCTAATATGGCCAAGCCTCCGATACCGAGCAGGCACAAGTCGGATCCCGGTTCGGGCGTCTGCACCGACCTAACATTCATGTTAAATCGATAGCCTGTGGGGTTGGGGTCTCCCTGCTGAATCAAAAAGGTGTATGTCCCGGCACCGAGCGGCGGAGTAAAACCGGTGGTGTTCGGGGCGAAGCTTGGGTCTGCCATCAGCGGCAGCAAATTGACGCCGACAGTTGACGACGACGTTGGACTTCCATCGGGATTTTGCGCGTGGTTTCCAAAGTGGGCGTAGCCGGCATAATTTGCCGGGTCAAACTCGCTATCCACGCCACCCGGAAACGACGAACCGAAATGGAAGCCGGTAAACCCCTGAGGGTCGGCCGATTTATAAACGGCGTTGACATAGGAAGTCATCACGAAGCCGGCAGGAATCGTGAATGAAACCCAATCCTGGGGGTCGGTCCCTTCGGGGGGAAAACCGCTGACTGTGCCAATGACCGAATTGAATCCCGGCGTCAGCGTCAATGGAGTCGGAGCAGTCTTATCATCGGACAGGTCACCCGAAACGGCTTCCTTATAGATGA
>QHPU01000001.1 GCA_003219175.1 Verrucomicrobiota bacterium
ATTTCCGAAAGGATAGCGCCGAGGGACGCAAGTGCACTCCTTCTGCAGCCCAGAAAAACATTGATGCGGGCACGAGCGAAACGTTACGCGCACTCGATGCCGCGCGCACATTCAGGGCCCGGTCGATGCCTCTGCTCAAACAACGGATCTTCAACGGACTCATGTCTGGCAAAGTTAGGGCTTCAAGTGAAGATCACGCAGTCATTGACCGTTCCTCACAACTTCGTCAGCCGCCTGGGCCGGCACGCCTTCCCTCGGTTGCGTCTTCATTGCAATTTTGGCTCTATTCACCTGCCATTTGTCACAGCCACGGTTTGCTGACCGACGATATAGTCGAGCGCGGACCTCATGGCATGATGGCAGCGATGCCAGATAACGGTCCGTACGGCCTTTTGAGTTTGGTTCAGCGAGGCACCCTTTACTATCCTCATAGCAAAACGGAAGAACGGCGGCGCGGCCCCAGTGGAACGCTCCTCTTCGGTACAGGTCATGATTGGAATTTTTTCTTCGACAACACCGGCTTTACCGTCTTTGCACTTTTCCGGCCGAATGTTCCATGTTACCCGCCTTACAATCAGGACCATTCCATTTTGCTTCGTCTGGGACCGCAAAGTAACGCAGTTCCGGCGTTCTTCTTGGAATGGGACGGGCTCGGCAATTGTTCGAGGGCGCGGATTGTTTGGTCCTCGCGCCAGTGCGCCATGGAAACCAAAACGGTTTCGACGCGCCCCCAATCTCACCGCCGTGAGGAGTGGGCCTTGATCACAGTCGAACATACCGGGGGTACAGGCGGCGAATTTTCGATTTCGGCAAACGGCATTGCCGGCGACTCAATTACTCCCATGGTTAATGCTTCATCGCAGCCGGACGGCGACTATGTTCTTGAGGTGGGCGGTTTTACTGCTCAACCCGAAGCGCTTTTCTATGGGGAATTCGCCGAGATCATCATCACCAAAGGCCCCTTGCCCAGCGAGGACCGGTCGGCGATCACAGGCTATCTCATCGACACGCATCGGCTTTAAAGGTTCGCGGGGAGTGGCATTTAACCGCGCGGGCCCCGACTTCGGGCGAGTCGTGTGAAGCCGAGCCCCGAAAAAAGAGACTGGAATTCGGGCAAACGTAAAAAAACTTTAAATTCCTACTTGACGAATAGACATTTAATTCCTACTGTCGCGGTATACATGACAGGAGAAACAGAAATTCCACGAGAAGGGCAAACCATGAAAATTTTTCTGTTATTGGCAGTGAGCACCGTGATTACAGCTGCAGTGCTTCCAAGTCTACCGGCAAAAATTATTCTAATCGCTTTTGTCTTGTTGGTTGCCCTGATCGAAGGGGGCCGGCGTATCAGCAGGACCCGGAAAAATAAGCCAAAATTCCTGTTTGAGCAGTAGTCATTTAATTCAAAAAAACGGTTACCGGAGGAAATGCTGAAAACGCTTCTTTTATTGGCACCCAGCAGCATGGTCATCGCTGGCCTGTTACCCAGTCTACCGGCCAAGATCATCCTTAGCGGCTTTGTCTTGCTGGCGGCTCTGGCTCACGCGGCTGGCCGCGCACCCGTCGGCTGCCAGGACGAGGGCAGGTTTCATTCGCTCACCACGTAACCTTGAGGCGCCGGCGGGTCGCGGCTCAGTCAGCTAGGCTACGCTGCTTGGCCCGGGTATTCGAAGACGCGCGAAAATACGAAAATATTTTAAAATTCCTACTTGACAGCTAGACATTAAATTCCTACTATCTCGGTATACATGACAGAGGAAGGGCTTACACAATCAGGAGGCAAGATGATGAAAACGTTTCTGTTATTGATAATTAGCAGCGTGGTCGCGGCCGGGGTGCTTCCCAGCCTGCCGGCGAAGCTTGTCCTCAGCGCCATTGTTCTAATGGCCGCTCTGACCCAAGCGGCCCACCGTGCCCCGCTCGGGCTTGAGCATGAAACCGGGTTCTACCTGATCCGGACAAGGCGCCGGATGCCAAATGCGCGGGTCCTCCTGCGTGCAGGACGAAAAATGTTAATGACCTGGTTGTTTTCCGATGCACGTCGTCCGGTGAGAGCCTGACCTTTCTTCGAATCATGGCAGGTGCGCATCATACTTGCTGCTCTCAGCCCCACCGGTATCGGTTTGCATGAAGCTCTCCAAACGTGGCGAATATGCATTGCGCGCCCTCATTGACCTTGGTATCGCAGCCGAACTGGGACGGCCCATCCTCCAAGTCAGCGAATTGGCAGCAAAGGAAAAACTGCCAGTCAAATTCCTCGAGCAAATTTTCACCCAATTGAAAGCGAGCGGTTTTGTCGTCAGCAAGCGCGGAAAACTCGGTGGCTATTCTTTGGCTCGCCCCATGAACAAAATTAAATTTGGATCAGTCATCCGGTTGATTGACGGACCGCTGGCCCCGATCAGCTGCGTCAGCGAGACGGCATATGAGCGGTGCACTTGCCCCGATGAAGATCATTGCGGTTTGCGCATGCTCATGCTCGATGTCCGCACCGCCATTATCAAAATTCTTGATCGCTATAGTCTCGAAGACATTGTCGAGATCACTTTGCGCAAGATGCGGCGCGATAAAGTGTCGCCGCCGTTTATCTCGCGTGCATTCAATCTCGGTTCGGTCCTGAACGAGCTACCCGCCACCCGGTTGAATCCGGCGAAACCCGCAAAGGAAAGGCAAACGCGTGCCGCCTGAAAATAAGCAACCATCCGCTGACTGGCTCGAACTGGTTCGCGAGAAAGTGCAGTCCCTGCGATTCGGCGTCGTTCAGATCGTCGTCCACGATTCCAGGGTGACTCAGATTGAACGAACGGAGAAAACACGATTGCAAAGTGCAAAGGACGAACTAGAAACCTAAAATTTACCAACCAGACCACTGGCGGATAGATCAAGAGGAGTAGGCCGACCGGACTCCCGGAGGTTCTTTCCGAGCGAGCAAAATTATCAAGGAGAAACAAATGCGTGTAAAAAAATCGTCACTAGTTCGGATGGGCATCACCCTTCCGATGTTGCTGCTGATGGTTCAGCCGCTGCGGGCGCAGACCTCTGGCGGCAGTTCGGAGTCTGACCGACTGGAGAAATTGGAGCGGGCAGTCGAGCAATTGCAAAAGCGAAATGCGCAGTTGGAACAAGAGGTCAGTAGTCTAAAGAAGCAGACCACCTCTGCTGTTGAACCTGGTGCGGGGGGCAAAAGAAAGAAGGTGGTGACTTACGACGGGAAAACTTACGTTGAAAAAAGTGTAGAGGAGAAACCGCAGGTTTACGTCACACCGGCTGGTCCAGAGTTTAAGCTAACCCTCGGCGGTTTCATCCAAGCGAACTTTGAGGGCGGCGATGTCTCAGCCTTTGAAGGCCGCTTTGGTTTGAGCGCTCTCAAGGATCGGTTCCGTCTGAGACGCGCGCGCATCAGTCTCACCGGCGATTTCCTGGAGCAGTTCGACTTCAAGATCGAAGGTGACTTTGAGCAGAGCGATTCGGCTATCACCGCTTTGAGTAAAGTCGACGTCAAAACCGGCAAGACCACCACGGTGACCAACTCCAACCGGACGGAGTTTTCCGGCACGGACATTTTCGTTAACTGGCACGAGTTTCCCGAGGCCAACATCAAAATCGGCCAATGGAAAGCGCCTTTTGGTCTGGAGCAGCTCACGCCGGACACTAAACTATTCTTTCCCGAGCGGAGTCTTCCCACTGGCGCGATCACACCTGACCGGCAGATCGGCGTGCAAATTTGGGGTAAACCGCTGACCAATATCTGGCCAGAACAGAAGGACCTTGTCACCTATTACGCCGGTGTTTTTAACGGCAATGGGCGCAATTTTAACAACAATGACAACAACAACTTTATGTATGTGGGCCGGCTCGAATTGCAGCCCTTTAAAGGCAAACTACTCGGGCAGGACGCCAGCTTGCGATTGGGCGGTGATGTCTTGAACAGCCGGGACGATGCGGGAACAGTCATTTCTTCCACGGCTAATCTCAAGGTTAACGCGGACGGGTCTCTCTCTGCATTTACACTGCCCGGTGCGGATGAACGGACCGCGTGGAGTCTGGATGCCTGGTTCAATCTCGGGCCGCTCGATATTATCGGCGAATATTTCTCGGAAGACGTTAATGGCCGCACCGTGGCTGGGGTGGCTCCTGGTTTTCACGACTTCAGTCCCCACGGCTGGTACGTGCAAGGGAGCTACTTCATCATCCCGAAAAAGTTGCAGGCAGCGGTGCGCTGGGAGGAGCTCGAACCGGCGCAAGTCGCTAGCGACAACATCCACTCCATCACCGGCGGTCTGAACTACTACATTCATGGAGACTCGATCAAGCTTATGGCTGACTACGTGCATACCTGGTCGGACTTTCGCTCGGTTCATCCGCAATTTGGAGACGATAATTTCGATGAAGTCATCCTGCGAATGCAGCTGATGTTCTAGTATTCAGGGAAGCTTTAATTTTGGTATTCCGATCGCTAACTCGGGATGGACTGACATCACACCGGGCACCGCTTCGACAAATGCATGACAACCTTCACCTACTGAAAAATATGAAAACAAAACTTGTACTATTGTTAACCAGCGTGATCTGCCTTTTTGCGCAGACTGGCATGTCACAAGACAAGGTCGTTATTCGCTTCGGTCATTTTCCGAATATCACGCACGCGCAGGGCGTAGTTGCCCACGCTCTCACCCGGCAGGGCAAAGGCTGGTTCGAGCAACGGCTCGGGCCGAATGTCGAAATCCAATGGTTTACTTACAACGCGGGACCATCCGCCATGGAAGCGATGTTTGCGGGCTCGCTTGATCTAACCTACGTCGGTCAGGGACCGGCACTCAACGCGCACTTTAAATCCAACGGAGAAGAGATCCGTGTGCTTGCCGGAGCCGCCAATGCCGGCGCAGCTCTGGTCGTAAAACAAGGTTCGCCCATCAAAACGGCGGCGGACTTCCGCGGGAAGAAAATCGCGACTCCACAGCTTGGCAATACCCAGGACATTTCCTGTCGTGCCTGGCTGAAAGCGCAGGGATTCAAGGTAACCCAAACCGGCGGTGACGTGATCGTCCTGCCAACAAATAATCCCGATCAGCTGGCATTATTGCAGAATGGCGGCGTGGATGGAGTCTGGACAGTTGAACCATGGGTAACCCGTTTGGAGCGGGAGGCGAAGGCGCGTGTTTTCCTCGAAGACAAGGATATCATCACGACCTGGCTGGTCTCGTCTAACAAGTTCCTTCGTGGTCAACGCGATCTGGTCAAAAAGATTGTGGCCGCGAACGCCGAGTTAACAGACTGGATGCAGAAAAACACGGATGAAGCGCAGAAGCTGTTGATTGCAGAACTAAAGGAAGAAACGAGGACAACTTTTGATTCGGACGCAGTTGCGCAGGCATGGAAACGAATTAAGTTCACGACCGCGGTGCCGGCTGAGCTAATCACGAAGGCGGTGCAAGATGGAAAGGACGCCGGCTTTCTCAAGGGTAACACCGATACTTCAAGGCTGATGGAAACTCTGTGAGGTTTGGTCACAAAACCGGCTCGGTTACTGAAGAGCTGGCGCTAGTTTCACCAAGCAAGCTTTCGATCGAGAAAGTATCAAAAAGCTTTCGCAGCCGCGCCGGAACGGTCTTGGCGCTTCATCAGGTAAGCTTGAACGTCGCCGAGGCAGAGTTTGTCTGCATCGTCGGTGCGAGCGGTTGCGGGAAATCGACCCTCCTCAATATCATTGCTGGGCTGGAAAAACCAGACAGCGGGACGGTGTTGGCAGACGGCAAGCCGGTGACAGGGCCGGGGCGCGAACGCCTGGTCATGTTTCAGGAACCGGCGCTATTTCCGTGGCTCGATGTCATGGGCAATATCCTCTTCGGTTTGAAACTAAAACCGAATCTGACCAAGAAAGATCGCCGTGATGTGGCAAAGTATTACCTCGAGCTGGTAGAGCTAACAAGATTTGAACGCGCTAATATCCACGAGCTTTCCGGCGGAATGAAACAACGCGTTGCCCTAGCCCGCGCTCTTGCACCAAATCCGCGTGTCCTCCTGATGGATGAGCCCTTCGCCGCCCTCGATGCACTTACGCGCGAGCAACTTTACGGCGATCTTCAGCGCATCTGGAAATCGCGCCGCAAAACCATCGTTTTCGTCACCCACAACGTCCGTGAAGCGGTTTGTCTGGGCGACCGCGTATTGCTCTTTTCGCCTCACCCGGGCCGGGTGCAGGAGGAATTCGTTATCGATCTGCCAAGACCACGCGACCTCAACAGCGTCGAACTTGCGACCTATGCCAGCAGAATTACTCAAGCTCTCAAGAGCGGAGTTAAACCGGAAGCTGTGACAGCGAAATGAAACGAACTTCTCTCGTTGTTCTCTTCTTCGCCATTCTGATTGGCCTGTGGGAATGGGCGTTCCACGCCAAAATCTGGTCGCCGGTGTTGGTGCCGGCTCCAGAGCAGGTAGCCGAGTATCTCAAAACCACGGCTACCGACGGCACTCTGCTCCGGGCTACCGCTATCACCATGCGCCGGTTGCTTATCGGTTATGTCATTGGTTTGATTGGTGGATTGCCCCTTGGGCTACTGACCGCGCGCTGGAAGGTTTTTCACGATACGATTGGGACCCTGGCCCTCGGCTTGCAGACATTGCCCAGCGTCTGCTGGGTCCCGCTCGCATTGCTGTGGTTCGGGCAAACCGAAGCCGCCATGCTTTTTGTCGTCGTTATGGGCACGCTCTGGTCCGTTGTCATCGCCACCGATACCGGTGTGCGCCATGTCCCGCCGATTTATCCGCGGGCTGCGCTCACGATGGGCTCAAAACGTTTGCATATCTGGTTGAAAGTGATTCTCCCCGCCGCCCTGCCATTTATTGTTAGCGGAATGAAGCAAGGCTGGGCCTTCGCCTGGCGATCGCTTATGGCCGCCGAAATTTTCGTCACAATCCTAACGGGATTTGGACTCGGACAACTGCTTCATTACGGCCGGGAGTTAAGCGCAATGGAACAGGTCATTGGCGTCATGCTGGTGATTATTATCATTGGATTGTTGGCGGATAAGATTCTCTTTTCCCCGGTGGAACGTTTCCTCCACCGCCGCTGGGGCACGAACCCATGATCCTGCGCCGATCACATCCCGACGATAAATCGATCGTAGTCACGCGCATGATCACCGTCCAAAACGAACTTGGGTTGCACGCCCGGCCGGCCGCAGAGTTCGTTCGTGTCGCCAACAGGTTTCGCTCCGAAATTACTTTGATAAAAGACGAACAACGATTCTCAGCCTCAAGTCTGATCGATGTCCTCCGCGCCAACCTCGATAAGGGCGCCAGTGCCATGCTGGAGGCGCGTGGCCGCGACGCCGAGGCCGCGATTGCGCGTCTGGAAGAATTACTAATCGAATTTCGTGACCGAAAAGAAGATTAGGAGAATCTCACGCTAGCGCAGGGGATGCGCTACCAGAATTCCAGTGTCGGAGCTGTAGCGATAAAGATAGGTGGAGAGCCGTGAATCGATCACTACTCTCCCAAAATTACGCGGCGCTGAAGCATGCATGAAGTGGAGCGTCCCATCGGAAGTGCGCAAAGCCAGCCCGACGTGCGAGGTCGCTCGCCATGAGCTGCGGCGTCCATCACGCGAAACAATCCCGATGATGTCGCCATTGCGTAATCGCGATTCGATCGCAGCAACGCGGCTTTTGGGAATTTCGTAAAGCGGTCGCGAGGATACGTTGTTTTCCATCTGCGCGAGCGGTCGAAGCAAGGCCCGATTGTGCACGAGGTAACGATAATGCCGCCAGCCGTTGCTCATTTCGCTTGCAGAGTGCGGCACACTCACCCCGCCAAGCGAGCGGGTTAAATCCGCAACCAGGCCACGCCGGTTGTTATCGTAAAGCCAGTCCTCGAGATAATGCAGCCGGGAGAGATACGCGCCGGTGCATTCACCATCGCGATATCGGTCCATCTCGATGTAGTGCAGCAATCGCGCTGGTGTCCAATTTTCTTCCGGCTCATCCAGCATGCGCGCGAAGGAAAGCGCGGTCTCGAAAAAGGTCCAGCAGTCGAGCCCGATCAAATTGACCGACGGCGACTCGGTCCGATTATCAACCTCCAGTGTGAATGAGCGGTACGGTGTTCCGACCATCGCCTGCCCTACGGTCGCGGTCCGCTCTCCAATCGGCAGGGATTTCCAGTTCTCTGCTTTTGCACGCACTACTAGTTGTTCGAAACGATCCTGCCCTTTGAAAACGGTGCGCATCGGCAGAGTCACTGCGCTATATATGTTCCCGGTAATCGCCACCGCTAAAATTGGAACCAAAATCCTCAGACGCATTACAAACTGTTTGGTGAGATCAAGTAGAGCGCAACCTGTGCCACTGTAGCAAGGATAGTCCATCGCGCCCGTCTACTCTGCGGGCTCGGCATCACCGACGCCGCCTACAACGTCTTCGTTGACATTTGCGCATGCGCGGGGGCGGCCATCGCCGTAATGTCATCGAGATGCACGATTTGTTCGCCAAAAGCGAGGCGGAAAATTTGGAACGGGTTAGCGCAGCCGCTCCTCTGGCCACGCGAATGCGTCCGCGCACACTCGAGGAATTTGTCGGCCAGGAACATATCCTGGGGCCGGGTAAACTTTTGCGTCGCGCCATCGAAGCCGACCGCCTCCCTTCACTGATTATCTCCGGCCCGCCGGGAAGTGGCAAAACCACGCTAGCACATGTCGTTGCGGAAATGACACACTCCGAATTCATCCGCCTAAGCGGAGTTGAAAGTAACGTGGCGGAAATGCGCAAGGTGGTAGCCGCAGCAGCCAACCGGCTCCGAACTTCGGGTCGCAAGACGATCGTGTTCATCGATGAGATTCATCATTTCAATAAAGCGCAGCAGGACATCCTCCTTCCCGATGTAGAGAGTGGAAATCTGCGGTTGATCGGTGCCACTACTTACAACCCGTACTTTTACGTTAATAGCGCGTTGGTCTCGCGTTCGCTGGTTTTTCGACTTGAGCCACTCACGGTCGAGCAATTGGAACTATTGATTGATCGTGCCCTCGCCGATGCGGAACGCGGCCTCGGAAAATATAACGTTAAAATGGACGCTGATGCGCGGCGGCATCTGGCCAAGTTGAGCGACGGTGACGCACGGAAATGTTTGAATGCCCTGGAGGTTGGCGTATTGACGACACCCCCTATGGCTGGGGCCACCTACTCCGGTCGGGACGCACGGAAGCGTGTTCCTCCGACCGCTGCAGCACCGATCCTCCATTTCACGCTTCAGGTGGCGGAGGAAAGTATTCAAAGCAAAGCGGTGGTGTATGACAAGAAAGGCGATGCGCATTACGACACTATCAGCGCCTTCATTAAAAGTATGCGCGCATCAGACGAAAAAGGCGCGATTTACTGGCTGGCGAAAATGTTGCACGCCGGCGAAGATTTCCGTTTTATCGCGCGACGCATCGTCATTTTTGCAAGCGAAGACGTCGGCCTGGCCGATCCGCAGGCGCTCCCCCTCGCCATCGCCACACAACATGCGGTTGAATTTGTCGGAATGCCGGAAGCGCGCATTCCGCTTGCCCATGCTACGGCCTACATGTGTCGGGCGAAAAAGAGTCGGGAAGCATATGAATCGTTAGCCGCGGCCAGCGAAGAGATCGAATCCGAGCACACGGCACCCGTGCCCGAGTATCTGAAGAACAAACATTTTCCGGTAAATCCGGAAGACTGATTTTGAGGGACGCGTGTCACGTGCGTTTGTGCGCAATAACAGCAGCCATCGTGATCGGCGCATTGTGCCTGGTCGGTTGCAGCAAACGAACACAGCATGACGTTTTCGATTTGCCTTGTGGAGCAGGCCGGCTCGTCCTCCACGAGGATCATTTAGCTACATTTGAAACCACCTATGTCACATTCGAGCTACGATACATCGATGGAAGGAACGTTCGCCTGGTCGATAAGTTGAAGCCCGGGGCACGCCTCTACCTTGCACCAACCACGGCCCAGCAGCTTCACCACTTCCGAGACAATCGCGTGGAAGATCTTTGGCCAATCTTCGTGAGTCCAAACCGATTTAGTCGCGCTGAATACGAACAGATTCGCCAGAGCCTGGCATCAAACCTTGCACTCATCGATGAGGCGGTGAATCGACCACGCGAGCCCCTTGAACATTTTGGGGAAGATCGCAGACCAACGATCAGCTCAATTCGCTACATCGACTATGACGGTTTGCGTCACACCTACGCAGGCCCGGACAAACACACCGATCTTACGGTTGAACCAGATGGCAGTGTGTGGTTAGGGCAGGCTTGGAGTGTTGGCGGGATAAGTAAAACTCTTATCGGTTTTGCGAACGAAAAGCGATGCGTGCTTGCTCCCTACGGTTCCAGGCTAACGCAAACAAGCTCCGGCAAAACCATTTACACGCAGGCTAATGTCCAACAATGGAAAGCAAAGGACGGACACGCCATATTCGATGATTTTGAAGTGAAAGTATCACCGAGTGAGGCCGAATTCGATGTTGCGATGTCCGAACGGAGAAAAAACACAGCCGAATCGCGTTAAAACGGAATTATCACTGGTGGTGCGCCTGCATCCGCGCTTACGCGATTGGTTCTTCGCCAGTTTTCCGGCATTCACCCACGCGCAGCTGCTCTGCGTTCCTTCTGTTCTAAAACGCGAATCGATCCTTCTCACTTCTCCCACCGGTAGTGGAAAGACCCTTGCCGGATTCCTCGGTGTTTTTGATTCGCTTCTTCGAGAACTCGACTCCGGCGATCTGAAGCCGGGCGTGCGCTGCGTTTATGTTTCCCCACTGCGTGCACTCGCCTACGACATCGAGAAAAACTTGCGCGCACCTATTGCCGGCATGGGACTGGAAAAGGAACTCCGCATTCACTTGCGGACTGGCGATACCACGGTAACCGAGCGCACCAAATTTCGCAACCGGCCATCTCCCTTTCTCGTCACCACGCCCGAATCGCTCGCCATTTTGCTGGCACAGGAAAGCTACGCACAACATCTGGCCAAGACGGAGTTCGTGATCGTCGATGAATTGCATTCCTTCGCCGGCAACAAACGCGGCGCGGACCTGAGCATTTCTCTCGAACGACTCGAAGCGCTGAAGGTAGGGGCGATTGACCTCAATCGCCCGAGTAAAACCGACCGAACGGGCGGTTCAGGCGAATCGCCCCTCCCCTCGCACCTTTGTCGGATCGGCCTTTCCGCCACGGCTGCACCTCTTGACGTGCTCGCCGAATTTCTTGTCGGCATGGGCCGCCAATGCCGCATCGCCGAAGCGCGCATTGAGAAAGAACAAATAGTAGACGTTTTTTCTCCAATCCGGCACGATCCGTATCCACCATCCGGTTACACCGGTGCACGTCTTTACGCGGAGTTGTCGCAACTGATTCGCTCGCGCCAGTCGGTAATTGTCTTCACAAATGTCCGCTCGGCCGCGGAACAAATCGGACTGCGATTACGCGAACACCTTCCGGAACTGGCGAACGCGATCGAGATTCATCATGCCTCACTTGATCGCAGCGTTCGGCTCGCAGTTGAAGATCGCTTGAAAAATGGCGAGCTGCGGGCCGTCGTTTGCTCGACCAGTCTCGAGCTTGGAATTGATATTGGCGCAGTCGATCTGGTCGTCATGGTGGCGACGCCGAAAGGCGTCTCGCGCGCCATCCAGCGTATCGGCCGGTCAGGGCATTCGCTAAACAAAAGCAGCCACGGCATTCTCGTCGCCACCAACGTCAACGACCTCGTGGAGGCGACGGTAACGGCAAAACTTGTGCGCGAGCGCGCCCTCGATCCGATCAAAATTCTGGAAAGGCCTTTTGACGTCGTGGCCCAACATATTATCGGCATCGTCGCGCTGGCGTCAGCGTCGGCCGACGCCATCTATCAGCTGATCACGCGAGCGCGGCCATTTCACGACCTCACCCGCGAGGAGTTCGATCGGGTGTTGCATTATCTAGAGGGCGGGGGCAAAGCCCTGGCCCAGCAATATCGTGGCGTTTTCGGGAAAATCTCCGTTCACGATGATGGAATTGTTGCTCTGGCAAACAAACATGTGGCGCGCGAATTCTTGATCAACATCGGAACGATCGTTTCCGAAGGATTTGTCGACGTCATGTTGAAGCGGCGCCGGCTGGGTTCGGTTGAAGAAGGTTTCATCAAGGGCCTGCAAATTGGCGATCTCTTCGTGCTCGGCGGCCGTGTTCTGCGATTGATCGATACCGGAGTGATGGAGGCATTTGTTGAGCGCGCGGACGGCCAATTACCGACTATTCCGCGATGGAACGCGGCCAAAATGCCCCTCACCTCGGGAGTGGCCCGGGCCGTGCGAGAACTGCGCGCCGATTTGGCTGAGCACCTGCGTCAGGAAACAAACGACGCAGTCAGTGTGGATTGGCTGGTCGAGCGTTACCAAATCTCGTTAGCGAATGCACAGGCCATCGTCGAGCAATTTCGCACACAACTCGCTATCTCCGACGTTCCGACCGGCGATTCCATGCTGATTGAACTGTATCGTGACGAAGATTTCTCCCATTACTTTTTTCACGCTTTGATTGGCCGCAGCGCCAACGACGCGCTTTCCCGCATTGTCGCCTGGCGGATGAAGAATCGAAGTGGCGGTAACGCACTCGTCACGCTCGACGACTCTGGATTCCTGCTCACCCTTCGCCGGTTCCAGGAATTAACGTTGGAAGATTGGCGGGTCTGTTTCGAGCGCGAAGGCGCGGAAGAAGATCTCCGCCTGGCTTTGCGCCGATCCGAATTAGTAAAGTGGCAATTCCGCGGCGTCGCTCAAACCGGACTGATGGTGCCGCGCAATTACCCAGGCCAAAAGCGCGCCCGTGGACAAATGCACTGGAGCACGGAAACGATTTTCCGTGTGCTCGAGGCGCACGAGCCCAATCATCCACTGCTGGAGGAAGCATACCGCCAGGCCAGTCAGATTTTTCTCGATGCCGAAGAAGCGAATGCTTTTCTCGACCGCGTGCAACACTTCGACTGGCAACTGCGCGAGCTGCCAGCGGTCTCGCCCTTTTCCTTCCCGATTTACGCCAGCAAAATAAAAGAGACCATGATGCTGGAGGATCCGGCGGTGGCGGTCGAACGAATTTATCGTGAACTTTACGCCCGCGTCCGTCAAGTTGCCTCGACTAACGAGAAATGGACCGAACTGGCGAAGCCATGACCATATTTAAAGACCATTTCTCGGGACATGCCGCAGATTACGCAAAGTTCCGACCGAATTATCCCCCGAAACTATTCGACTATCTCGCTTCAATTTCGCCAGGGCGCGAACTGGCGTGGGATTGCGCCACCGGGAACGGGCAGGCCGCAGTAGGGCTGGCTGAGCATTTCGCCAAGGTAATCGCGACGGACGCGAGCGCGCGGCAAATCGAAAGCGCGCAACCACACCGGAGCATTAGCTACCGGGTCGCACCGGCGGAAGCCAGTGGAATCGATCCAGATTCAGTAGAGCTGATCCTTGTCGCGCAGGCGTTGCATTGGTTCGACATGGATCGGTTTTTCACGGAGGCAAAAAGGGTGGCAAAGAAAAGTGGGATTCTGGCGGTCTCGACTTACCCATGCGTAACCGTCAATCCTGAAATCGACGTGATTCTGTCGAAGTTTTACTACCAAGCAACGGGTCCGTATTGGCCGCCAGAGCGCGATCTGGTTGAAACTAATTTTGAAAGCATCCGCTTCCCATTTCCTGAACTGACATCGCAGCCGTTTGAGATGCGCCAGCAATGGAATCTTGCTCAGCTGGTGGGTTATCTTCGGACGTGGTCAGCTACGAAAAAGTTTATCGCCGCGTGCGGATTTGATCCGGTCGATTCGCTCATACAGGAGTTAGGGGGCGCTTGGCGCGATTGGGAGCAGACACGCCAAGTAAGCTGGCCGCTGAAACTTCGAACGTTTCGAGTCCAATCAGGAGCATGAACAGGAGTAACCGATAGATACAAAAAAGAAAGAGGCGGGCCTTTCGACCCGCCCCTCCCCTGTCTTTGAGCAGCTTCTCCTTAGCTATTGCTCTGTGACACAACTAAACTCAGTTGCTCTTGTTCTGAGAGACAACTTCGTTCAACTTGAAGATCGGTAGGAACATTGCGATCACGATTCCGCCGACGATTACGCCGAGGAAAACGATCAAAAGTGGTTCGATCAGCGAAGTGAGCGCGTCCAGCATCGCTTCAATTTCTTCGTCCCAGAAATCAGCCATCTTTTCCAGCATGGTGTCGATCTTACCGGTGGCTTCTCCCGCCGCGACCATGCGCAGGAGCATGGGCGGGAAGATGGTTTTCCGCGAAAGTGCAACCGAAAGATTGTCGCCCTTCTCCACATCAACGCCGACTTCTTTGATGCTGGTCTCGACCACATGATTGCCGGATGAACCGCCCACGATGTCGATCACTTCGAGGATCGGAACGCCGCTGCGGATCAATTGCGCGAAGGTACGGGCAAAGCGGGACATGCAAATTTTATGAACGAGCGGGCCGAAAACGGGGAGCTTGAGTTTCCAACGATCCCAGAGCTGTTTGCCACGGGTCGAGCGCAAAAAAGTGCGAATGCCGAAAATTGCGCCCCCAATACCGAGGATGAGGAAGTACCATTGCCCACGAACAAAGTCACTGACATCAATCAAAAATTGTGTCGGCGCTGGCAGCTTGGCTCCGAAGTCCGCGAAAATTTCCCCGAAGATCGGGACGACGCGCACGATCAGGAATGTGGTAATGGCGATGGCAATGCAG
>QHPU01000048.1 GCA_003219175.1 Verrucomicrobiota bacterium
ATAATAACATGATTAGTTTAGGCATGAGAAAAGTCCGCAATGGCGGGACGCCATTGCCAACACGCGAGACGCGTGCGCTACCCAGCAACTTGTGCTCCCCAGCAAGAGACGGTAGCGCTCGCCGGGAAGATTCGATGCGGTTATGTTCCGCGCCATGCCGGAATTGGCGGAGGTGGAATATTTCAGACGGCAATGGGATGCTGGTATTGGGTATCGCATTCTGAAAGTCGCGCTCCATTCTAGTAAGCGAGTCTTTCGCGGAACAAACACCCGCGCCTTGCGCGAAGAGCTGGTTGGAGCGCGTATGCTAATTTCGGAAGCACGTGGCAAGCGAATGCTCTTTCGCTTTTCTAACGAGAATTGGCTCGGGCTCCATCTTGGGATGAGCGGAAGAATGCAAACCGCAGTCACTGATTTTCGCCCGCAAAAACACGATCACCTAGTGTTGTATCAGCGTGGACGCGCGCTCGTCTTTACCGACGCGCGTCAATTCGGGCGGGTGCAATTCCATCATGGTAAAGACGGACCGGGCTGGTGGGAAAATGGCGTGCCTGAGATCGTATCCGAAAAATTTGACCGCCGGTTTCTCGATCGATTCCTAAATCGTCACCGTAAAGCACCAGTTAAAGCTGTAATATTAATGCAATCCGGATTCTCCGGAATCGGCAACTGGATGGGGGACGAAATCTTGTGGCGGGCGAGAATCCTACCATCGAAACGGGCCGGCAGATTAAACGCGGGAGCGCACGATCAGCTCTTCCGGGCAACGAAATTTGTCGCGCGCGAATCGCTACGGATCATCGGGCCGGACGATTCCAAACTGCCGCGGAGCTGGTTGATTCATGAACGCTGGCGCGACGTTGGGAAATGTCCTCGACACAGGACGTTATTGCGCCGCGCGACAATTGGGGGTCGAACGACAGCCTGGTGCCCGACGTGCCAGCGCTGATCGCGCGTCATCCCGAGTCCTGCCACTGTGGGCCGACGGATCCCATTGCACAATCTTCGCGGGATGATTGCGTTCGGGATGACGAGTTATACGTCGCCCAACGGACGCCGCGTGGCGCCGGCTTGAATAAATTTCCCCCAGCTTAGGTTGTCTCGTCCGGACTGGTGCTCGCGTGCTTTACGAATCGCCATGTCCGAAATCGCTTCGACCACCCATTCGAAATTCGCCTGACCGACCGAAGTGACTTCCGCATCGGGTGCTGGATTACAAAAATCGATCGCCACTGGGACGCCGTCGCGCACGGCGAACTCGACTGTGTTTAGGTCGTACCCTAGGTATCGATTCAACTGCAGAACGCCTTGCTCGACCTTCTGCAAAATTTCCTTCGGCGCCTGCCACTCAGTTTGATAGCGCAAATGATAAGGATGGCGCGGTTCGTAGGGCATGATCCGCACGTTGCGCTGATCGATTGAATAGCAGCGGAAGTACATCTCAAACTTCACTTCTTCCTGCAACATCATCACCAGCTGCCCGGTTTCGCTGTAAGCGCGATAGAATTCTTCCGGATTGTGCAGGCGATAAACGTTTTTCCAGCCGCCGCCGGCGAACGGTTTGAAGAATGCCGGCCATCCCACGTAGTTGAAGATCGCTTCCCAATCGAGCGGATAGGCCAGGTTCCGAAACGAGTTCGCGTTCGTGTCGGGTGGCACCTGATGCGAAGGCAGGAGCACAGTCCGTGGAACCGCGACTCCGATTTTTGTTGCCAGTGCGTTGTTAAAAAATTTCTCGTCCGCACTCCACCAAAAGGGATTGTTGACCACGGCGGTGCCTGTGAGCGCGGCGTTTTTCAAGAAGGCGCGATAGAACGGCACGTCCTGCGAAATGCGATCGATGATGACGTCGTAACCGCACGGCTCGCCTTGAATCACTTTGTCGATCCGGACCGCTTCGGCGACGATGCCTTCCTCGCCGGTCTTCTGATTTACTCGATCGATAAACGCCCAGGGGAACGAATTTTCCTGGCCAAATAAGATTCCGATTTTTTTCATAGAGTTCTCCTTAGAGCGTCGACAAATAGTACGGCAGCATGTCGCGCCAGTAATTCCAGTCGTGTCCGCACCATTTCCGATCATCCAGCCAGTGGCGGATTCCTTTTGAATTTAAAATGCCGGAAAGCCGCATCGATTCGTGCCGCGTGTTATCCCATTCGCCGGTCCCGATGATGATATTCATGTGGTTGTATTTCCATGGTCGGGCACGTTCGGCAGATATTCGTAAGGGCTGTTGAAATAAATGTTCTCGTCGTGGTAGCTGTCGAAGAAATCGCTGATCTCGAACGCGCCGCTGAGGCTGATGAGGAGACTGACGGCATCGGGATGCCTGAAGGCAATGTTGGCGGCATGATAAGCGCCAAGACTCGCTCCGCAGACGCCGACACGATGGGTGCTGGCCTCGCGCCGCCCGAAATCGACCACATCGTGCACAATCACATTTTCATAAGCAATGTGGGTCCGGATGCGATCGGCCGGATGAATACTTTTGTTGTAAAAACTGTCGAGGTCGAGCGAGTCCGGGCAATAAACCGTGACGCGGTCGTTATCGACAAACCACGCGACCGAATCGACCATGCCGAAGTCCTTGTTTTGGTGGTAACGGCCAAAGGAGGTTGGAAAAATAATCAGGGGCAACCCGCGGCCGCTAGCGAAGACGAGCATTTCGAATTCGCGGCTCAAGTAAGGCGTCCACCATTTAATGTAACGCTCCTGCATAGATCGGGTCGGCCTTTATAGATCGGATTCAAGGGATTAACAGCCAAATTTGAGCGAAGGCGAATTGGACAACTCAACCTTCATCGGGAATAGCTCTCGTTTTACTAAAAGGATGCCTCGCCACACTCTTACCGGAAATATTCAGCGCCATCGGCAGTTTCCATCGCGCACGCTCGGAAACCGGCGGGACATTCTGGTGTATTTGCCGCCGGGTTATCTCCGTTTTCGCCGCCAACAGTATCCGGTCCTGTATTTGCAGGATGGGCAAAATGTTTTCGATGCCGCGACGGCGTTCGCCGGAGTGGAATGGGGCGTGGACGAAACGGCGCAGCGACTGATTCGGCGGAGACTGATTGAACCGCTCATCATCGTGGCGGTTGCCAATACCGGCCCAGATCGGATTCACGAATACGCCCCGACACGTGGCGTCATCGACATCAAAGCAAAACGAAAAAAGCGCAGTAGCGGTCTGGCCCGGAAGTATGCGAAATTTTTAATCCAAGAACTGAAGCCATTCATCGATTCGAAATACCGGACGAAACCGGAAGCGGAATTTACCGGTTTGGGGGGCTCGTCACTTGGGGCACTGCTAACGATGACACTCGGTCTATGGTTTCCGAATGTCTTCACGCGGCTCGCGGTCCTATCACCCTCAGTTTGGTGGGATGATGAAGTGATCGTGAGAGGGGTGCTCGCACTCGAGAAAAAACTTCCACTCAAGATATGGCTGGACACGGGTTCATCCGAGCCGGGTTGGGAACGCGCGCGGAATCTGTGTGCCGCCCTGATCGATCGAGGTTGGAATTTGTATGACGACCTCGAATATCACGAATTCGAAGGAGCCGATCATAGCGAGGCTGCCTGGGCTGCGCGAGTCGATCCGGTGTTGCGATTCCTTTATCCCCCGCTCGCGCCGTTAAAACCCGCTATTCGCCACTCTGAGTTGGCGACGACGACCGCTCGATATTCGAATCCGCGCTGCGTTCCAAATGCATGACCGGTTGGGGGAATGCGGCCCGGCGCAGTGCGCCTACTGCAGCCACTTGCCGTAAAGCTGGTAGACACGCACGTTTCCGCCCACGAAATCCCAGTCTTTTTGGTAGGCAAATGAACGTTCACGTTGCGACCAAGTGAGCTCCCGGGGTCCGTCCGGATGATTTGGGTCGTAAACGAAGTAGCGGTCGACATCGGGCGACGTGCCAGGCTTTTTCGCATAGGCCAGCACGGCGTGATTAATTCGGAAATGCGGCAAGGTGGTGAGAAAGGCGACGAACAAATCGCCACGCTTCAAGGCGGCGTTTAACTCTCCGTGCGTCTTTTCCTGGTATCCCGTTCCTTGTATTAAGAGTGACCGGCCGTTGCCGATTCGCCAATAGGTTGGCCAGCCATAACCGATGTTTCGCTGCACGATGTACCCACGCTTCGTGCTCATCTCCCGAAAGTTTGCGTAACCGGGGAAAACAACACGCTGATCCTCGGGCAAGGTGTCGTGCCAGGCAGCGCGGCGCGTGACCTGCCGAATTCGATTGGCCAGGTTCTGATCGTCTAACGGCGGCGCATGTGGATCAAACCGGGCAAACTTTTTGAATTGCATGGTGGTGCGGCAAAGAACGAAGCATCGCCGCGTATAACGCTTTTGCTTCGCCGACTCGCCGCGACGCACGTGTGCGACGCCATTTTCGTATTCGAACACGGTCATGTTGGCGAATCCGACAGTGTCGGCTTTGAAATGCAACGGCGGGGTAAACGCATTGGCTTCGCAAAAGGTCAAGCCCACAAATAATGTGGAGACAATCGTAGAAACAATTTCGCGAGTCATAATTCTACTCAGCGCTTCGCCGGACCGATCAGCCGGTAGCACCGTTACCCTTCGGGGGTTCGGCAAAATTGCCGAGGCGACGGAATTTTTCGTAGCGCTTTTTCAGCAGTTGATTGATCGGGATTTTGAGGAGGCGCTCCAGGTTTGAGTGAAGTGCGCGGCCCAGAATTTCAGCGGCTTTCTCGTGAGCGCGATGCGCGCCGCCATCCGGCTCCGAGACGATTTCATCCACGACGTTAAGTCTCATCAAATCCTGCGCAGTAAGCTTAAGGGCTTCCGCAGCTTCGGCGGCGTGGCGCCGATCTTTCCACAAGATCGCGGAACAGGCTTCAGGACTAATGACTGAATAATAAGCGTTCTCCAGAATCATAACGTGATCGGCCACGCCGATCCCAAGAGCGCCGCCCGAGCCGCCTTCACCAATTACGGCCGCGAGGATCGGCACGCGCAGCTTCATCATCTCACGAAGATTGACCGCGATGGCTTCAGCGATATGACGTTCTTCCGAGCCGATCCCTGGGTAAGCGCCGGGAGTATCGATGAGTGAAATCACCGGCAAATGAAATTTTTCGCCGAGCTGCATCAGGCGGAGTGCCTTGCGATAACCTTCGGGATGGGCGCAACCAAAATTCCGCAGCACGTTCTCCTTCGTATTGCGGCCTTTCTGATTTGTGATCACGATGCAACGGTGCTCGCCCAGCATCGCGATTCCGCAAGGCATCGCCTTGTCGTCGCCGAATAAACGGTCGCCGTGAAGTTCGTTCCAATTCGTGAAACAACGCTCCACATAATCGAGGGCGAAGGGCCGCTGCACGTGCCGCGCGATCTGAACCCGTTGCCACGCGTTCAAGTTATCGTAAATCTCGCGTCGGGTGATTTCGATCTTGGCCTCCATCGCTTCGACTTCGGAGTCAAAATCGAGGGCGTGCTCGTCAGAATGTTCGCGGATTTCCTGCAAACGGCGTTGCAGTTCCACGATCGGCTTTTCGAAGTCGAGCGGTTGGGGCTCTTTCATGTTACTCCGTAATGGTGACAGGGGTCTTGCCGTTGACAAGGCTGCTTAATTCCTCGGCATCGCTGGCGGAAATGGCCAAGCCCGTGGGCGGCGGCGGCTGATCCGAACTCGGATGGGAGGCGTCGGCGATAGCGTAAATCGTGTAGCCGGGCGTGGCCAGACGGATCCAACGGGTGCTGATCTGGTATTCACGGCTGCCGAACCCGACTCGTTTGCCATTTTTCCACGCTAAAATTTCAGCCACTTTGGTGTTGATCCGTGGCGGCTGCTTCGGTGGCAATTTTACTTCCTGGACATGGTACTGCTTGAAAAACTGACCGTGATTGATCAGCACAATCACGTTCTGTTTGGTCTGAATGAACATCGAGAAATCGGGGTTGGAGATGAGCAGTCGTTCGCCGATCCGGAGCATGGTGCTGTTCATGTTGTTGGTCCGCATGATGAGTTCAGGTGTTGTTTTCATTTTCTGCGCGACCCGCGCGATGACGTCTCCTTTCTTGACGATGTATTCCTGTTTTTCCGGTGACGGCACGGGCGAGAAGAGAATATCGATGTTGATCGCACCCAGTAGGTCCTTCGCCTCCTCGAAATGCTGGCCGTTGGGATATTTTTGAATGAACGTGATCAGGGCATTTCGCGCCTCTACCAGTTTGCCTTCCTGTCGTAGCTTCGCTGCCTCCTGAAATTCGGGCAGGCTTAGATCTGGCGCCGGGGTGGAAGGAATCTCGCCGCGTTGTTCCTTTTGCACGGCGATCTCCTGTTTGAAGAGAACGTTGTAGCTGAAATAAGCGGCTCCGCCAAAAATGGCGAGTGCAAGTAACAATGCGAAGAGCCACTTCATGCGAACAACAATGTATGTCCCCTGACATCATACTTGGAGGGCCGAGCTCCGCGAGCCCGCTATCGGACGTGAACTGTGTGATTGTAGTCGCCTCTCCCCTGTCGAAGCGCCAGAGCGACACGGCGACCAAGGGCTGTGGCTACAATTTAACCTTTTACATCATCCTCCCGGTAGGGATTCGTTCCCGGGAAAATCATGTGCCAGAGGCGCGAAATCTGTCCTTCGGGCTCAGTTGTCCAAGTGAAATGGCAATTGTGACAATAAAAGCCTTTCGGAAAAATCTTCATAGCAAACAGAACGCTCGCGATTGCCGGGGTGAGAAACTTCCGGGTCATCTGCGGATATTCGATGTTGGATGAATCGCATTGCGGGCAACGCAAGGCGGCCCCGACATCGGGATCAGAGGCTTCCCATTCCCGCATCAACTGATGCGCTTTGCCGAAGTCATCTTCTTCTACTTTCACTTTTACATGGGCCTGAGGTTTCGCCATGAAAGCGACGCGTTGCAGATGGCTGTCGCCGATGATTTCGGCGCTGATGCCGGCTTGATGCAGCCGGTCGCGGAGATGTTTCGCTTTCGATTGTTCGTTGAAGGTTGCGATCGTGACCATGGTTTTGGGAGCGGCCTGGGCCGCAGCATGATCAAACAACATTCAGCGCGGCTGTGCAAGACTCGGCGGCGGAAACCAGTGATAAAGCGTCAGGTAAACGAGGACGCCGGTGACGGAAACGTACAGCCAGATTGGCATCGTCCAGCTTGCGATCCGACGATGTTTGTCCCAGCGACGCTGAAATACCGGCACCAGGGTAAGAATGACAAGCGGAAGGGTAACGAAGGCGAGCAAAACGTGGCTGGCCAGTATCGGGAAATAAATGGCCGCCAGCCACCCGCGGTAACCGGAAGATTTTTCACCGACCTGGGCATGATAGGTGAGGTAGCCAACGAGAAACAAAGTCGAGGAAATGATCGCGGTGATCATGCAGGCGACGTGGCGCTGCCAAAAATTCCGGCGGATGAAGTACCAGCCCGCTGAAATGAAAATCGTGCTGATCGCATTCAGCGAGGCATTGACGGCGGGAAGATCGGAGGTGGAAAGCACGTTGCAGGATTGAAGGGTTGAAGCGTTGAAGAGTTAGAGCGTTCGATGGACATTCCCTCAGCACTTCATCGCTTCAACGCTTTAACGTTTCAACGAATAAACCATGCCTGCCATTTTGGAAGCGCCAGAAGAAACTTTAATTTCCGATGCACATCGACCGCGCTCTTTTACGCGACGCCTTCTCGTTAGCGTGGCGCGCTTTCTGGCTGTGCTCGCGCTCGGTGCGATGGCTGGCGGCGGCTGGTATCTGGCGAAGAAAGGTTTCGGCCGAAAATGGCGAGGCCTGGTGGTCGAGGAATTGCACAAGCATGGGGTGGAAGCGTCTGTTCGCCGGCTCACCCTCGATCCATTTCGCGGCTTGGTGGCGCAGGACGTTCGTATTTTCGATTACAAAAACCGCGAGAATACCATTGCGCAGATCAGTCGCATTTCCCTGGACGTCAATTATGCCGCGTTGCTGCAGCATCAGCCATTCTTGAACGCAATCGATATTCGGAATGCTCAGGTTTCGCTCCCCCTGCCCGAAGGGGCGGATTCCAACGCGCCGCGCGCTGAAATCAGGAATTTGTACGCGCACATTTATTTTCCGCCGGAACAGATTTATGTCAGTCAGGCGGACGGAATCTTTTGCGGGATTCGAATCTCCGCAACGGGGCAGCTGATTAAGCGCAACGACTACCAGCAATCGAAAGAAACAGCGGAGGAGGAATGGCTAAGGCGGCTCAGCCTCCTGCAGCGCGTGGTGAGCGAGCTGAACCAGTTCAAATTCTCGGAGCGACCACATTTGCAGATCAAATTCAGTGGCGATGTCGCAGAACTGGAGAATGCACGGGTGGAAGGAACGCTCCAGACTGGGCCATTTCAGCGTGGCAATTATCAGGCGCGAAAGTTGAACTTGGCAGGCGAGTTTGCTGATCAAACGTTGAGCATCCGCCAGTGCGAATTGCAGGACGACCTCGGCGCTTTCAGCGCGAACGCGACCTGGCGGCGTGAGGTGAACGAGATCCAGTTTCGGGCGCGCAGCAGTCTGAACTTGCGTCCATTGCTCGAGAGCGTCGGCCTCGACAATGTTGTCTCCGACGTTAATTTTTTGGCCCCGCCACAGTTCGAGATTTCTGGAACAGCGAGATTAGGTGAAGGACAGCCGCGCTGGCAGGCAATCGGGCACGCGGCGCTGGATCGCTTTACTTACAAAGGAATTTCGTTTCTCGGTGCGAACGCCGAATTTTCATGGGATGGCGAGCGCACCATGGTGCGCGACATTCACGTGCGGCATCAAAGTGGCGAGCTGGTCGGACGATTGCTTGATGCGCCAAACGACTTTCGGATTGATCTCTCCAGTACGATCGATCCGAACGCGCTGCGGACTCTCGCTCCGACCGACATGCGCGATTTCGTCAACGATTGGGACTGGCCGCACGTCGCCAACGTGCAGCTCGTGATTCGCGGGTCGAGCGCCGCCCCAACGACATGGAAAGGCGATGGGACGCTGAAAATGGAGCGGGGCCGTTTTCGGACCGTCGGCTTCAATAGCGCCTCCACAAATATTCATTTTGGAGACGGCGCGGTTGCGTATGAAAATTTCCGCGTCATCCGGGACGAAGGCGTTGTTACCGGCACCTTTATCTACGATTTCGCGCACCACGAGACCCGCATGTCCAATGTGGTTTCGAATTTGCGAACCACAGAAGCTATTTCCTGGGTCGATCCAAACCTGTTCAAAGTCATCGCGCCCTACAAATTTCAGAAGCCTCCGACTATTACGACCAACGGGGTCTATCAATTTCGTGGCGGCAAGAACACCCGGCTCGAACTCGATATCGATTCTAGCGCAGGGATGGATTATGTGTTCCTCGGTAAGGCGCTGCCTTTTGATCGGATCAAAGCGAAGTTGCTCTTGACCAATGATCGGTTGCAAATTTCCGAATTAAATGGCGCGATTTTTTCCGGAACGCTGCAAGTCAATGCGGACATTTCTCTGGCAAAAAACGATCAACGTTATCGGGCGACTATAACGGTCGATCGAGTCGATTTTCCGCGACTGACCGACCTCTATTTCAAGTACAAAACCTCGACCGGATCGATGAATGGCCACTACGACTGGACGGGGAACGGGAGCGATGCCCGTTCTATGTCCGGCAAAGGGGAAGTGGATGTGCACAACGGTGATGTCTTTGCCATTCCGCTCTTCGGACCGCTATCAGACATTCTGAACAAGCTCATGCCCGGCATCGGCTACCGGGTGGCGCGCAAGGCAAACATGTCCTTTTCGATTAAGGATGGTGTAATTCGGACGCCCGATTTTCGCGTCGATGCCGGCGTTTTCGGGATGGTGGGACAGGGCAACGCCCATTTTCTCGACGACAAAATCGATTTCGACGTTCGCATCGACGCCAGCGGCGCGGGAATCTTCCTCACCCCACTCTACAAATTTTTCGAATACAAAGCTGAAGGCAGCCTGAAAAAGCCCGACTGGCACCCAAAAATTTTCTGAGCATGAATTCGTCGTCATCTCCAGCGGAGCCAAGAGAAGCCGAGAGATCCCGCTGCATTACGGGCAAGGGTCGCCCCGGGATTCCTCGGTCCGAGCTGGACGGGCGTATTTGCTCGGAATGACGACGTTGCTCGGCGCCCACATGTCGATTGCGGGTGGGGCGCACATGGCGATCGAGCGCGCCTGCTCGATCCAATGCACGGCTATGCAGATTTTCGTGAAGAACAACATGCAATGGTTCGCTCGTCCTCTTTCGGCCGAGGAGGTCCGCGCTTTCCTGGAGCATCAACAGCGCTGCCAGTTGGCTTCCATCTTTGCGCACGCCAATTATTTGATCAATCTGGCGGCGACCAATCCGCAGTTTCATGCCAATTCATTGCGCGCTCTGGCCGAAGAATTAATTCGTGCCGATCAGTTCGAGCTGCCGTTTCTGGTGTTGCACCCGGGCGCACACCTTGGTGCTGGCGAGGAAGCGGGCCTGGAGAAAATCGCCGCGTCGATCGACGCGATCTGGCGCGTCATTCCAAGAGTGAAAACGAAAATCGCGCTCGAGACTACCGCCGGCCAGGGTTCGTGTCTCGGTCACCGTTTTGAAGAGATTGCGCAAATTATTAACAAGGTGCGGGAGCCGGAGCGGCTTTGTGTTTGCCTCGATACCGCTCACATTTTCGCCGCTGGCTACGACATCAGCTCGGAGAGTGCAGTGAAAAAAACATTTCGCGAGTTCGATCACGTCATCGGACGACCACGGCTGGCGGCGATTCACCTGAACGATTCCAAAAGCGCGCGCGGTTCGCGCGTTGATCGGCACGCACACATCGGCAAAGGCGAGATCGGGCCGGCGGCATTTCGTTTCATTATGAACGACCGCCGTTTCAGCAAAATCCCAAAGGTCCTGGAGACACCGAAAGGCAAGCAAATGAAGGAAGATGTGGTGAATTTGCGGAGGCTGCGCAAACTGATTGCACAGTCCTCCTGAGCGATACGGGAATGCCAATCCCGCTCGGACAGCCGGCTTCGCTCAGGATGATACGCGCTAGCATTGCGACTTTTCGTTTGCCGCGCAAAATTTCACGATGGCGAAATCAGAAAAAATCGCGCTCGTTACCGGAGCGAATAAAGGAATCGGCTTCGAAGTTGCGCGGCAGCTTACGGGTAAAGGTTTTCGCGTGTTCATCGGCGCGCGCAACGAGAAAGCCGGGCGAGCCGCGGCGCAGAAAATTGGAGCGACGGCGACGTTTTTGAAGATTGATGTCTCAGATCAGGGGAGCATCCAGGAAGCGGCAAACGAATTGGCGAAAGCGATCGATCATCTCGACGTGCTGGTGAATAACGCCGGCATTATCGTTGACGGCGATGACGCGATTCTAAAGGCGACACCGGAGCAATTTGAAGAAACGATGCGGACGAATGCGCTCGGGCCTCTCATGGTGGCAGAGGCTTTTCAACCGCTGCTGACGAAATCGTCGGCTCCGCGGATTATTAATGTCTCGAGCAGCGGCGGACAACTCCATGATGGAGCCGATGGTTGGTCGCCTATTTATTGCATTTCGAAAACGACACTGAATGGAGTGACTTCGCAGCTGGCGGCCGCGTTGCCGAAGTTCGCGGTGAACTCCGTCTGCCCAGGCTGGGTCCGCACCGATATGGGCGGTGCTGGCGCGCCTCGGTCCGTCGAACAAGGCGCCGAGGGAATCGTCTGGCTAGCTGCAGATGCTCCGCAAACTCTCACCGGCAAATTTGTGCAGGACCGGAAAGTGATTCCGTGGTGATTCCGAACCGGACTGGCATTTGCTTAAGTGCGAGGGATAATGGCAGAGTGCGCCCTTTGCTTGTCATCCCGAGCGCAAGCGAGGGATCTCACCTATCGCGATTAATCATTGGAGCTACTTCGGATGATCCATCGCGAGTTGTGAGATCCCTCGCCGTCTGTCGCGGCTCGGGATGACGCGTTATGGGAGCGGTAATTCTAACTCAGAAACCGAATCGTGATTGGGTAATGGTAAAACTTTCCTTCGCTCGCGCGGATGGAGGCAATAATAACGAGGACGACATTCACAATATGCAAGATCGCAAGCAATACGAATCCGATGAGAATAAGGCAGAGGATTCCCGAGATAATTGAGTAGACGAGCATCGAGAGCTGGAAATTGATCGATTCCTTGCCGTGTGCGTCGATCTCGGGCGAGTCGCCACGTTTTACCAGCCAAACGATCAAGGGCGCAATGATGTGACCAGCCCACGGGATGAAGAATCCGAGAAGTGCGCTGGCGTGACAGAGCACGTTCCATGTCCGGACATCGCCTGACGAGATCGGAGTAGGAGGAGGCTGAGTCGTTTCCATAGAAAAGTAAAAGAGCCTCTGCCCGTTTTGATTGAATGCAAGCGGGCTCGCGTTTGGAGGTTAGGCTTCTAGCCTGACTCGGCCGACATGCTTCTAGCTTGGCGCTGCGATTGGCAGGCAAGATGCCTGCCATCCGAAGCAGGCGAGGACGCCTGTCTTCCAGCGCTCACGCTTTCACCCGCTCGATGTTGGCGCCGAGCTCGCCCAACTTCTCGTCGAGGTGTTCGTAGCCACGATCGATGTGATAGACGCGGCTCACTTCCGTCGTTCCCTCGGCCTTCAATCCTGCCAGCACCAGCGCGGCCGACGCACGCAGATCACTCGCCATCACCGGCGCGCCCGTCAGTCGTTCCACGCCCGAAATTACAGCCGTTGCGCCTTCCATTTGCACCTGCGCGCCCATCCGTTTGAGCTCGGCTACGTGCATGTAGCGCTGCGGAAAAATATTTTCCGTGATTACACTGATTCCCTCAGTCGTAGAAAGCAACGCGCACATTTGCGCCTGCATGTCGGTCGGGAATCCGGGATAGGGTTCGGTCACAATTTCCAACGGCTTTGGCGCACCGTTTGGCAAGACCGTGAGGGACTGTTTTTTTGTCTCGAGCTTGAATCCGCAATCGCCCAGAGCAGTGGTAATTGCGGTAAGATGGTCGGGGTTAACCCGATTCACGGTGACTCCTTTGCCGGCAATCGCGCCCGCTACCAGAAATGTGCCGGCTTCGATGCGGTCGGGAATGATGTCGTGCTCTGCTCCGTGCAAATCGCTTACCCCTTCGATGATTATGCGTCGTGTACCCGCACCCTCGATTTTCGCGCCCATTTTGTTGAGAAAATTGGCGAGGTCGCAAACTTCCGGCTCCTGCGCTGCGCCTTCGATTACGGTTGTGCCTTCGGCGAGAACCGCGGCCATCATTACGTTGTCGGTGCCGAGAACGGTTGGTCCGAATTTGCCGCGCAAATTAATGACAGCGCCATTCAATTTCGGAGCGAAAACCTTCACGTTCCCGCCTTCTACCCGCACAGCTGCGCCGAGCGCCTCGAAACCTTTCAAATGCAAGTCGATCGGCCGGTCGCCGATGACGCAACCGCCCGGGAGGGAAACAGTCGCTTCCTTGCAACGCCCGAGAAGGGGTCCAAGGACGCAAACGGACGCGCGCATTTTCCGAACCACGTCATATGGTGCGACCGATTGGGCCTTGTCTGCCGAAACCGTGACGGTGCCGCTGGCGCGTTCGACCTGCGCGCCGAGGTGAATTAAAATTTGCAGCATGTAATGCGTGTCGCTCAGGTCGGGCACGCGGTGAATGATACACGGCTCGCGCGTCAGCAGCGTCGCGGCCAGGATGGGCAGAGCGGAATTCTTCGAGCCGCTGATCTTGATGGAACCGGCGAGAGCATTCCCGCCATGCACAAGGATCTTATCCATACCGGGCTAAGAGAAAACGCGTTCTACCTGAATAATCGTTTTTCGCCTCAATGTCGCCGTAATTTTTCTGGCGCAAGAGTTCGATCAGGGCCGGTTCCTGACCCAGGCCAATCTCGAGCGCGAGCAGACCGCCGTTATTCAAATACGCCGGCGAGGTTTCAATCAATTGGCGAATCATTTCATCGCCCTTCTCTCCGGCGAAAACCGCGACTTCCGGATCCCGCAAAACCTCGGCCGCGAGTTGGTCGCGGTCATGTCGTGAAATGTAGGGCAGATTGGCGACGATCAGGTCGAATTTTCCATCTACGTTCTCCAGTAAGTCGGCGTTGCGAAATTCCACCTCATCGATTTGGAGCCGGGCCGCATTTTCACGCGCTAGCAACAGGGCCTCGTCGGAGAGGTCGGTTGCGAGAATTTTCGCCCCGGGAAATTTTTGTGCCAGAGTCAACGCGATCACGCCCGAACCGGTTCCCACGTCGAGAATGGTTGATGGTTTACGGTCAACGGTAGATTGAAGAAGCAGCTCAACCAATTCCTCTGTCTCCGGTCGCGGAACGAGCGCGCGTTTGTCACAGAGAAAAACATTCCCGCAAAACTCGACCGTTCCGAGCAAATGCTGGAGCGGCTCGTGTTGTCCCCGTCGTCGCACCAGTTCGCGGATTGGCGCCAGCTCTGGTTCTGCCAGATCGCGCTCAAATTCCAAGTAGACATCGAGTCGTTTCCGTCCGAGCGAATGCGCCAGTAAATGCTCCGCATTCAAGCGTGGATTTTCGATACCGCGTTTCTGGAAATACGCAGTCGTTGATTGCAGGACTTCCAGAACAGTCATGGATATCGAAGCAATGTTATCTTGAGCCGCAGAGTGGAGCGCAGGTATCTTGCCTGCTCAGACTGTAACCAGGCGAGACGCCCGGTTGCCCCACAGGCTGGAAGCCTGCGCCCCAGGATGACAACCAATAAAGGCGCGAGGTGAATCTTCATCACGCGCTCAGCGCGCTATCTTTTAGTCTTTCAGCCAGATCCGCCGCTTGCAGGGCTGAAATCATTTCCTCGAGGTCCCCTTCGATAAATCGGTCCAGATTGTAAAGCGTCAGTCCGATGCGGTGATCAGTGACACGGTTCTGCGGGAAATTGTAGGTGCGAATTTTTTCTTCGCGCCCACCCGATCCGATCTGGCTCCGGCGATGCGCGGCATATTTCTCCGCTTCTTCGCGTTGTTTGGTTTCGAGGAGACGCGAACGCAGAACGTTGAGCGCTTTCTCCTTGTTCTTTTGCTGGCTCCGACCGTCCTGGCAACGAACGATGGTGCCGGTTGGAATGTGCAGGACCTGCACCGCTGAATCGGTCGTGTTCACCCCCTGGCCGCCCGGTCCGCCGGAACGGCAAACCTCGATCCGGAGATCTTCCGGTTTTAGTTCGAGATCGACTTCCTCTGCTTCCGGTAGAACGGCGACCGTCGCTGTGCTGGTGTGAATCCGCCCCTGCGCTTCCGTCGCCGGCACGCGCTGCACTCGATGGACTCCGCTCTCATAACGCAGCTTTCGAAAAACCGATTCGCCGCTGACTTTGAAAATGATTTCCTTTAATCCCCCCAGCTCCGATGGGCTCGAGTCCATGCTCTCCATTTTTAGTCCGGCTGACTCGGCATAGTGATTGTACATCCGATACAAATCAGCCGCGAAAATTGCGGCCTCGCTTCCGCCGGTGCCGGCGCGAATCTCGATGATCGCGTCTCGATTTTCATTTTCGTCTGGCGGAAGCAACGCGACCTGCATCTCGCGTTCGAGATCGGCGACGCGTCTCTCGATGGCGGGAATTTCTTCCTGCGCCATTTGCGCAAGGTCGGTATCGCTGGAATTGGCGAGCTCGCGATTGTCCGCCAGCTGCATTCGCGCATTCGACAGTTCGGTCCATTTCGCGAGCAGCGCTTTGACGTTGGCGTGTTCGCGCATGATCTCGCCGGCGCGATTCCGATTTTCAAAAAGAGAGGGGTCGGCGATCTCGCGCTCGAGTTGTTCGAAGCGCTCGCGTTTACGTTGGATGAGAAGATTAAAGTCCATGCGCTGTCGCCGCGGTCGCTGGCCGCGGCAAAACCCCGGGGGCGACGACCCCGGCTACAGTCAGCTAAGCTTTACCCGCACGAGCGGCCTTGGTGCTGCCGTAGCGGCGGGCGAATTTTTCCACACGTCCGGCAGTGTCGACAAATTTTTGCTCGCCAGTGAAAAACGGATGGCAGGCGGCGCAGATGCCGATTCTAATATCTTGTTTGGTCGAGCGAGTATGATAAACCGCGCCGCACGCGCAAACGATATCGGTCTCTTGATAATCGGGATGAATGTCCGCCTTCATGTTGAAAAACGAGCCCAAAACTTAGCCGCAAACCGTTAAATTCGCAAGTGATGACGAAGGTTGAGGATCCGATTCTAACGGCCTGGGAAAGGACGCGCGCCAACAACCGCGATCGCGCTGCCATCTTCGATTCACAGGGAAAAGTCGCACGCACATTTCTCGAAATCGAGGACCGTGCTCGTCAATTCGCGGACGAATTAGAAGCGATCGCATCAGGTCAGGTTGTCGCGATTCAAATCGGCAACCACCCGGACTGGCCATCGTTGTTTTTGGCCTGCTTGCGAAAACGGGTCGTCGTTCTCCCGCTGGAACAAACAATCAGCGAGCAGCAAAGAACGAGCGCGTTTCAACTGTGTCACGTAGCCGGCGTCATAGCTGCCGCCGTCTCCGGCGGCAGTGTGGTCGAGATTCTGCCGATGGGGATAGCGGTACCTACAATTTCCTGGAGCGAAAATCCGCCAGTCCTCCTCAAATTCACATCCGGTACCACCGGCGCGCCCCGCGCAATTCGTTTTCGCAGCGAACAGCTCTTGGCAGATTGCCGGAACATTTGCGAGACGATGGCGATCACCGATCGCGACCTGAACTTCGGGGTTATCCCGATTTCTCATTCCTATGGCTTCAGCAGTTTATTGACGCCTTTGATTGTGCGCGGCGTCTCCCTCGCGCTCAGCAACGACCGAATCCCGCGTGCCGTCATCGACGGTCTTGCCGCCAGTCGCGCCACCGTTTTTCCCGGAATGCCAGTGTTCTATCAATCCTTTTGCGCGATGAATGAGCCGCCGCCATTGCCGGACCTGCGCCTTTGCATTTCGGCGGGAGCACTATTGCCGACGGAGACCGCGCGAGCGTTCGGTGAAAAATTCCGACGCGAAATTCACTCGTTCTACGGTGCGTCGGAATGTGGGGGGATTTGTTATGTCCGCGAACCGCAGCCGATCCCGGGATTTGTGGGGGAAGCGATGTCTGACGTTACGCTCGAATTGGTCGATCCCGAAGTCTCGAAATCGCTTATCCGCGTGCGAAGCCGGGCGGTGGCCGACGGTTACTTCCCCACCCCGAACGAAGACAAACTAGGGCACGGCATCTTTGTCCCAGACGATTTGCTGCAGAAAACAGCGCGTGGGTATCGGATTGTCGGACGCAGCTCCGACTTGATTAATGTTGCCGGCAAAAAAGTGCATCCTGCGGAGGTGGAAGCGGAAATCCTGCGCTGCGAGGGAGTGCAGGAAGTGATCGTTTTCGGCCGTGAATCGGAGCGCCGGAATCAGGAAGTCGCAGCCTGCGTGGTCGCGAAAGGCCTAACCGAGGGAGAATTACTGGCTCATTGTCGCGTACGGCTAAGCAGTTGGCAGGTACCGCGTCGCATTTATTTCGTCGAAGCGATTCCAGTCAATGAACGGGGCAAGACCAGCCGGCGCGAGCTGGCCCTGCGCTACCCCGTGAACCGTCTCGCCTAGGTCGAGCGAGAAAATGCTTTTCATTTGTCAAGAACCATAAATTGTTAGAGGAGACGCGTAGTCCGTCGCCTATCAGCGGCCGCGCCTTTACCCCGTGAAAAAACCTCCCGCCCGAAAGCGTAAAAGGGAAGAGCGTTTGGTCGTTTTGGAATCGGACGAAACGTTGCTCTCCTCAATTTTGTCCTGCCTCCACCAGATCGCTCCGGAGGCGGTCGTGGACGTGGCCCGCGACGTGGACGAGGCTGATCGAATCGCGGACGATGATCCGGTGGCACTGTTTGTCCTCGACCTTGATGCCGCTTCGGAGCCGGATGTTGTGCGTGATTTGCGATCTCGTCATCCGAAGACGCAGGCAATTGTCTTGGCCTCGGCGGACGCCAAGTCCGAAGGAATGGATGACGCTCATTTGTTAGAAAAGCCCTTTGCCGACTCGGATTTTTTGGATCTTGCGCAGACACTCTTGCGGCCAGACAAGGAGGCGGCCGGGCGGCAGTGCGTTCTGGTGATCGATGACAGCCTGATGATGCTGAAATTCGTGCAGGAAATTCTTGCGGAGGCAAACTACGAGGTGGTCACTGCCGGAACTGCGCAGGAGGCTTTGCAAGCTAGCCGCGAACAAAAGCCGGATTTAATTTTGCTTGATTATTTGCTGCCCGACCTGCGCGGTGATGAATTGAGTAAGCGGTTGAGCGCAGATGAGTTGACGGCAGATGTTCCCGTCGTTTTCATGTCCGGCTTCGGCGCGGATCTGGAAAATACACAAGATCGGTCCGAGAATGTCTTGGGAATTCTGAACAAACCGTTTACAACTGATAGTCTCTTAAAAGCAGTGGAGGAAAACTTGTCGAGAGTCCCGAGCGTAGAAGCCGCCGAGCCGGCGGTGCACTCGGAGTTTACCAGTGAAGTGGGGCCGGAGCATGAGGAGGCGCCGGCGGTCGAGTCTTCGCCGCCATGGAACGAACCGGAGCCTGCTTTATTGCAAGCAGATGAGCAAAGTAATTTTGGCGGTCCGGAATTCGCCCCGCAGTCCGAGCCTGCGCTTTTCGAGTCGGGGTTGGCTGGGAACGTCTATTTTTCCGGCGAGACCCCATTCTTCTCCTTCAGCCGCGCGCTGCGGGTGATTGGTCAGGAAAACTTGACCGGCACCCTGCATTCTGCCGGCGCCAGAGACCATGTCGATCTTTACGCTCGCGAAGGAAAAGTGGTGCTGGTTACGACCCGCGACGGCGAAGCTTACTGCGCTGAAGCGCCGGTCACTCTGGTGAATATTGATTCGGAGCGGGTAAGGGAAGCGCGGGAAACACAATCGCAAACCGGTTGCCCGTTGTTCATTACTCTGGCACGGGAAGGTTTGATGCTGCGCGATCCGGCCCTTCAATTGCTCCAGCACTATGGTCAAAAACTTTTCGCCCAACAATGGAGCGCCCCGCGGGTCCGTTTCGCATTCGAACAAACCACGGACCTGCCCGATTTCACCAGCGAGATCCCGGCGGACGACGATGTCGAGCATTGGATGTTAAGCACGCTTCGGTTCGTCCAGGCTCAGGATGTTGCTGAAAAAGCCAATTACGATTCGGAATCGATTCCTGCCTTCACCCGGGACGGTTTTGATCGCGTGCAAAAATTGCGGCTCACCGTGGCCGAAGCGCAGTTCGCATCGCAATTCAACGGCGCTCGTTCTATTGCCCAAATCGCGCGGAATCTGCGGCTGGATTTAAGGTTCGCTTGCCTGACCCTGTTCCGTTTCGTCGAACTCGACATCGTTGAATGCTGGCCCCCGCCTGCTTCCGAAAAAACGGAGCGCGGCGGCCTTTTCAAACGGCTTCTCGGTCGAATCGGCGAGTAACGCTCCTGCCGGCTGGGTGCGATGAAACGCAACGTTCTTGTCGTCGATATCGGCGGCACTCACGTCAAGCTAATGAAGTCCGCCCAGGACAAATTGAAATTCGATTCCGGCCCGGACATGACCCCGCACGATTTCGTGAAGAAATTTCACGAGACCGCGGCCGACCTTGAGTTTACCGCCGTTTCCATCGGTTTTCCATCGGTTGTTCACGATGGCAAAATCGTGAAGGAACCGAAACATCTCAGCAAAGGATGGATCGGATTTAATTTCGGTCGCACGCTCAAAAAGCCTGTTCGAGTCATTAACGACGCCGCAATGCAGGCGCTGGGTAGTCACATTCGTGGGCGGATGCTTTTTCTGGGGTTAGGCACAGGTCTTGGTGCCGCACTCGTCTGGAACAACAATCTCATGGCGCTGGAGCTTGGTGATCTTCCCTATCGTGGGCATCGCAAGATTGAAGACTGGTTAGGCAAGGACGGACTCGAGGGACTCGGCGAAAAGGCGTGGCGCAAGGAGGTGATCTACTGCGTGAAGCAGCTAAAACTTTCGTTCGTCGCCGACATCGTCATGCTCGGCGGAGGCAACGTGAAAAAGATGGCGCGTTTGCCCGGCGGAGTGAAAAGAGGGGACAACCGCAACGCTTTTTTTGGCGGTTGTCGTTTGTGGGAAACCGATCGAAGAACCGGCCAACCTCGCTGGCGAATCTTATAGCGGCTTCGGTGCGCCATCGCGTGGCAGCGATGTCGAAAAGGGAAATCAAGCGCATCTCTTCGCTCGCGCATACGTTCAAGGTTCCGGGTCGTTTTGTGAAATTTTATCAGCGAGGTAAGTGGCAAAGTAGCCGCGATAACGCGCCTGCAGTTCCGGTCGCTGCCAGTCTTTGCCGGTTAACACGCGACGGCAATTCGTGGAACCGCAAGTGCATTCTGTTTCATAGATATCATCATCGGTCATGCACCAGTCATGGGTGAGTTCCTCGCCGGCCTCAACGTCGCGCAGCGCGACAAAGGTAATGTTACCGCGTAGTCCGAGGTTGGGATCACAGGAATGATTGCTGTAGAGCATGGAACCTTCCCGTTCATCCGCCGTAACCGGAGCGATAAACAGGTCGTCGCCAATCTGAATCTCCACCGGGCCAAGTTTCGGTGTGACTTCACGCTCCAGAAAATCGCGGCAGACGATGTGACCGCCCTTGATCATGACGATCTCGCTCTTGGCAATGTCGGTATTGGCGAACAAGCCTTTGCCGTGAATCGGACTTTGTCGCACGTCCGTTTTAAATGAGCGCCAGGAGAGCGGAGTTTCGTTCACGAAGACTAAATTATCGAGCAAATCGAAAAAGAAACGAGAACGGCAATGCAACACGGGAAAGTCGTCCCGGGGCTGGTTTGTTTCATGGTCGTCGCTTCCAGATTATCTTTCATGCCTGCATGGAAATTATCAATATAAAGACGGCTTGCTTTCCTTCGGTCGTCCGTCTCGGGGGACCACCCATATTGCTCGACACCCGAACTTTCGATACACCACTCGCATGGCTAAAGCACTCGCGCTCTTATTTGGTATCGTCTTTCTGTTGATCGGTATCCTCGGATTCGTTCCGACCCTGGCGTCGAATGAACAAAATCTTCGGCGTCGTTTATGGACTCGTCGCAGTCCTTGGCTTCGTCGTGGGCGATGGGTTACTGCTGGGCTTGAACTCCAACAACATGGCTGACACCTGGCTTCACGTGGTTATTGCCATAGTTTCGCTCATAATCGGATTCGCGCCGAACGGGGAGCCGACGGCAACCGCGGGGTAGTAATCAATGCCTTGGGCTAAATGTGTGCCGGTTTTGAAGCCGGTTCGAGACCGCCCCTAAAACCTAAAGCCCGGCTTGGCTTGCTGCTGTTGCGAGGCATCCCGCGCGTCCGGATTCGTTTCGCCAGGAACTGTCTCCTGCGTTTTCGCCGCCTGACCGGCGGTGGGTTCTTCATCGGTAGCGCAACCGCCGAAGATCATCGTGCCGCAAGTGAGAAGAATCAGACAGACATATTTCACGCCCACATAAATAACAGGCGCGCTTCCGATTTCCAGCAGAGATACCGGTTTTCGGGGGCCTGGCGAACCTCTGGGTTACGCGGGGATAGCTTCGTTACTTGCACAGTAAGTTTCGAAAAGGGCGCTGCTGATTTCGGCCAGGCGTTTCTGGGTGAGCGTGAGGTACTCATGCAGGCCGTATTCAAAAATGTCGCCGATGCTAGCGAAATTCAGATCGTAACGGAGGCGGCCGGAGAGTCGCTCGGCTTCATTAGCATAATTTGTCTCCGGCGAGCCGGAGATACGATGAAGAGCCGCATCGAGAGACTCGACGCTGAAGCGGATGGACCGGGGAAATTCGGGATGCGTGATCAAAAACTCCGCTACTTTCCAGGGCGCGACCTGCCCCACGTAAATTTTGCGGTAAGCCTCGAGCGCGCTGCACGATTTCAAGACCGACATCCATTGAACAGTATCGATGTTGCCGCCGACTCTTTCTCCCGACGGCAGAAGCAGATGATATTTCACATCGAGAATTCGAGAAGTGTTGTCGGCGCGCTCAAGTGATTTTCCAATGCGAATGAAATCCCAGCCTTCGCCATGCGTCATGGTTGCGTCCGCAACTCCCTGTACCAGGTGCGACCCGGTGATGATGCGACGAAAGAATTCATACGGGCTCAATCGCAGCATCTTTTTGCCAGTCTCGCCGTTAACGAAAAGAAAGAGGCGATTGATGTGCTCCCACATTTCGCTCGAGATTTGTTCCCGTACCGTGCGGGCATTCTCGCGCGCGGCTGCGAGACAGGAGTAAACCGAGTTGGGGTTCTTTTGTTGTAGACAAACGAAATCGATCGCGGCCTGGCCATCGGGATTTTGATAAAGCGAAGCGAAAAGCTCATTCTCTTCCAGGGAGCTAATGATCGGATTCCACTGCTGCTGAGTGTCGGGGTCGCGCGTGTTCTCAAGGTCGAGGAGCAATTGCAAATTGACATCGGCGATGCGGGCGTTGTTTTCCGCCCGTTCGATGTAGCGGCTCATCCAGAAAAGGGAATCAGCAACGCGGGAAAGCATACGGAACTGGAGTAATGGAGTAGTGGAGTGATGGAGTAATGGAATGGCGCGTGTTTGACCGAGTCATTACTCCTCTTCTTTCTCGAGGACCCATGTGTCTTTGCTTCCGCCGCCTTGTGAGGAGTTCACCACCAATGAACCTTCGCACAGTGCCACCCGGGTGAGCGCGCCGGGAATGATTTTGATTTTCTCTCCCGATAAAATGTACGGGCGCAAATCAACATGTCGCCCCCGAATCACATCATCGTCGAACGCGGGCGAGCGCGAGAGCGGAACAATGGGCTGGGCAATGTAGTTGCGCGGTTCCTTTTGGATGCGTTTCCGAAATTCTTCGCGCTCGGCTTCGGTCGAATGCGAGCCGACCAACATGCCGTAGCCCCCACTTTCATTAGCGGCTTTGACCACAAGCTTCTCCAAGTTCTCCAAAATGAAGGCGCGATCGCTTTCGTTCGAGGCCAGATAAGTCTCGACGTTGGGCAGGATCGCATCCTGATCCAAATAGTAGCGGATCATTTTCGGCACGAAGTGATAGATGACTTTGTCATCAGCGACGCCGGTGCCGATGGAATTTGCCAGGCTGACGTTTCCTTTTCGGTGCGCCTCGACTAATCCGGGAACGCCCAGCCCGGAGTCTTTCCGAAAAACTTTGGGATCGAGAAAATCGTCGTTGATCCGGCGATAAATGACGTCGACCGCCTGCAAGCCTTTGGTCGTGCGCATGAAAATCTTCCCGTCGCGCGCAATCAGGTCGCGGCCTTCCACAATTTCGATTCCCATCGAGCGGGCGAGAAATGAATGCTCGAAATAAGCGGAATTGTAGATGCCCGGTGTCAGGAGCACGACAGTGGGATTCGTTGTTCCGGCGGGCGCGATGTATCGAAGAACGTTGAGCAGTTCCTGGCTATAGTCTTCCACCGGCCGGACCCGATGTTGGGCGAAGAGATTTGGAAAGACACGCCGCATGACCTGTCGATTTTGAATGACATAGGAGACGCCGGACGGGCAGCGGGCGTTATCCTCCAGCACCAGAAAATTGCCATCCCGATCGCGCACCAGATCGGTACCGCAAATGTGGATGTAAATGTTTTGCGGGACATTGAAGTGCATGAACTCCGGCCGGAAACAGGCCGCCTGCCAGACGTAATCTTTGGGAATCACGCCATCGCGCAGAATCGATTGGCCATGATAGATGTCGTGCAGAAAGAGGTTGAGCGCGGTGATTCGCTGTTCCAGACCGCGTTCGATTTTCTTCCATTCCCCAGCGGAGATAATTCGTGGAATCAGATCGAAGGGAAAAATTCGTTCCGTCCCTTGCGCGTCGCTATAAACAGTGAAAGTCACGCCCTGTCGCAAGAGAGTGAGCGCAGCCAATTCATGTTTGCGGTCGAATTCGTCTTTCTTCAGCTCGGTGAAACGTTGCAGCAACCGCTGGTAATGCGACCGGGCCTGTCCCGGCGCATCAAACATTTCGTCGTAGAACCCGCCGGTATCGTATTTGGCGAAGAATTCGGTCACGAAATCACTGTGTCGCCGCCTCTACCCGGCGCAAACAAAAACGCAGTCCCTCACTTTAATTCTCTCCAGAGGGAGAAAAGCCGGCAAGTGGCAGGTGAGGGTTATCTGCCGGTGACAGCCTACCGCGCGTATCTTGCTGTTGCAGGGCGGTCTGCCCGCACACTGCGAACTGAAGCGACATCCCCGTTCTTTGTCGCGAGCACTTCCCGCAAAAATGGCGCGGTCCGGCTCACCCGACTTTTCGCAACCTGCTCCGGTGTTCCGGCGGCAACGATTTCGCCGCCGGCATCGCCCGCTTCCGGACCGATATCGACGATGTAATCCGCTTCCGCAATGACACTGAGATTATGCTCGATCACGATGACTGTGTGACCGTCATCCACGAGTCGGTGCAGCAAATTCAATAGCAATTCCACGTCAGCCATGTGCAGGCCAATCGTCGGCTCTTCTAAGAGATAGAGCGTCGACTTCGGCTTACGCATTTTACGAATCCGCTCGTGTTGCGCGCGCCCGATTCCGCGCGTGAGTTCCGTTGCGAGCTTCAAGCGTTGCGCTTCGCCGCCGCTCAAGGTCGGGCTTGGCTGCCCCAGCTTCAGATAGCCAAGTCCCGTATCGACCAGTAACGAAAGCGAACGGGCGATTTTGGGATTGGCTTTAAAAAATTCAGCAGCTTCTTCGATCGTCATTTCCATCACGTCGCCGATCGATTTTTCGTGATAGAGCACTTCTAGGGTCTGCGGGTTGTAACGTTTTCCGCCGCAATCCTCACACGGCACGTAAGTGCTCGGCAGAAAATTCATCTCCAGTTTGATAATCCCCTGCCCTTTGCACGATTCGCAGCGTCCGCCCTCGGCATTAAAGGAAAACCGGCTCGCACTGTAACCGCGCATACGAGCGACCGGTACCTGCGCATAAAGATTGCGAATTTCATCGAAAACCTTGATGTAGGTCGCAGGGGTGGAACGCGAAGTTTTGCCGATGGGCGATTGATCGACTTCGTAAACGGCATCGATCGTTTCCATCCCATCGACGCGCTCGAACAGCTCGCCCGCGCGTTGGTGTTTTCGATTTAGTTGCTCGAGCACCGCTGGTAAAAGGACTTCTCCCATCAACGTCGATTTCCCGCTTCCGGAAATGCCGGTAATGACCGACAACCGTCCGACGGGAAATTTCACCTCGACATTTTTCAGATTGTTCGCACGCGCGTTTCTGATCTGGATCCAGCCCTCAGCATTGTGCAGACTTCGGCGCGACTTGCGAAGGGGGTGGCAAAGAGGTGTTTTCAGGCAACGGCCGGTCAGGGAATCATTCGCCCGCTCGATCTCTGGCAGCGTTCCGGTGGCAACGACTTCGCCGCCGTGAGTCCCGGCGCGCGGGCCGAGATCGATGATGTAATCGGCGCGCCGCATGGTTGCTTCATCATGCTCAACAATGACGAGCGAGTTCCCTTTTTCGCGCAGCGCGGTCAGAGTTTCGAGCAGACGTACATTATCGCGCGGATGTAAACCGATAGTTGGCTCATCCAGGACGTAGAGAACGCCGCGCAAATTCGAGCCGAGCTGCGCCGCCAGACGAATGCGTTGCGATTCGCCCCCGCTCAAGGTCTTGGCAGACCGGCCTAACGACAAATAGCCAAGACCGACGTTGTTCATGAATCGGAGGCGCTGCACAATTTCCGGAATCAGCTCACTCGCGATTGTTTTTTGTTTGCCAGTGAATTTCAAACCGCCAATTTTCTTCGCCGCCGCGCTGGCCGAAAGCGCGGTAAAATTGTCGATCGTCATGTTTTGCACCCGGACGTGACGCGCGATCGGATTTAGCCGCGAGCCGTGGCAGGCGGGGCAAATTTGCGACTCGCTGTCGTCGATCCATTCCGATTCGCGTTCGGCGGCCAGTTCATTTTCGAGGACTGAGTCCCCGTCGTCGTTCTCACCTACCTGCAAAGATTGATTCCAGATTTCTCCAAACCCGCCGCATTCCTCGCACGCTCCGTGCGGCGAATTAAACGAGAATAATCGCGGATCGAGTTCTTCAAAAGCACGACCGCATCGCGGACAGCTCATCTCTGTGCTGACGACCGTGACTCGATTCTTCGCATCGATGAGTCGCGCGGTGCCGCGACCGATCTCGAGCGCGCGCTGGCTCAGGTTACGCGCCTTGGCGATACGTTTTTTGTCGATCACGCCGACAACGACATCGATGCTGTGTTCCTTGAAACGCTCAAGCTTTCGGAACTTGGCGATTGGAATGAATTGCCCATCGACAAAGAGTGCGTCGAATCGGTTGCGCTCGGCCCAACGCGCAACGTCCGTGTGAAATCCCTTGCGCGCTTTGACCAGGGGCGCCAGCACCTTGAGCGGACCGCGCCGCGCCGCCGTTTCCACTTGTTTCACGATTGCGGCGAGCGTCTGTTTCTCCACCGGCAAGTTACAGTCCGGACAAAACTGCGTGCCGGTTTTGGCGAAGAGCAATCGGAGGAAATGATATACCTCTGTTACTGTCGCCACGGTTGACTTGCCGCCGCCGCGGGTGACGCGCTGCTCGATCGCGACGCTGGGAGGCAACCCTTCCACCAGATCGACGTCCGGTTTTTCCAGTTGCTCAACGAATTGCCGCGCGTAGGGCGACATACTGTCGAGAAATCTGCGCTGACCTTCCGAGAACAGAATATCGAAAGCGAGCGTTGATTTCCCCGACCCGCTCAGCCCGGTGATGACAACCATCTGATCGCGCGGAATCGCAACATCGATGTTTTTCAGATTATGCTCGCGCGCGCCGTGGATGTGGATGGCTCCGTTCTCCTGTAGATTTTGGAGCGCACGCGCCTCGCCTGCACCGTTCGGCGCCTCGCCGAGCGGTCCTTCCGCGACGCGAAGCGCAAATTCCCTTCCGTCATCCCCAGCAAAAGTCGAGGGATCCTGCCAGGTTACCTTAAAGCTCTCGCCTCGGGATCCCTCGACTGCTCTGGGGCTGAGCTGTTTTAAGGCCCTTCCCGTGTGTGAGGCTTCGATTGTCGCGACTTGCTCCGGTGTCCCAGCAGCGACAATTTCGCCGCCCTCGTCCCCCGCCTCTGGTCCGAGATCGATGATCCAGTCGGCACATTTAATCACTTCAAGATTGTGCTCGATTACGATCAGGGAATGTCCGGCGTCGATGAGCCGTTGGAATAACTGCAACAGCATCGCGACGTCATCGAAATGCAGGCCGGTGGTCGGTTCGTCGAAGATGAAGAGATTTCCGCGCCAGCTCCGAGGACCGGCATTAAAGCGCGCCCCTCCGCCTTCCGTGAGGTGACTAACGAGCTTTAGACGCTGCGATTCGCCGCCGGAAAGAGTATTGAGCGGCTGCCCGAGTCGCAGATATCCGAGCCCGACTTCTTCCAACACTTCCAGCGGATCCGACAACTTTTCGCGCTCGCCAATTTGCGCGAACCAGGCGGCCGCTTCCGTCACCGTCAACTCAAGTACTTCGTGAATCGATTTTTCGTGGAGTTGAATCTTGAGCACATGGGGTTGGAAACGTTTGCCTTCGCATTCCGCGCAGCGGACAAACAAGTCGCTCAAAAATTGCATCTCGATTTTCTCGAATCCGGTCCCGTTGCACCGTTCGCAGCGGCCGGCGCCAGAGTTGAAGGAAAACGCACTTGCGGTCAGTCCCTGCGCCTCTGCTTCCGGCGTGGCGGCAAATACTTCCCGCACCCGATCGTAAAGTCCGAGATACAAAATCGGGGTTGAACGCGGCGTCCGCGCCAGCGGCGATTGATCGACCATCACGATCTCGTCGAACCGATGTGCGCCGGTCAGAGATCGGCACGCACCTGGCTCGTGCTCGCTGACCTGGCCCTTGGAGCGCAAAAGATTCCGATACAGCACATCTTGAATCAGGGTCGATTTTCCAGAACCGGAAACGCCAGTGACGCAGGTGAAAACACCAAGCGGAATTTCGACGTCGACGTTTTTCAGGTTGTGCTCGGTCGCGCCGGTGATCTTGACGACGGATGAAAACTTTCGACGCGATTTGGGAAGCGGTATGGATTTGTCGCCGGTGAGGTAATCGCGTGTGAGCGATTGGTGGATCGGCCACTCCGCGGGCGATGCTAATCCAGAAGCCGCGAAGCGGCTCTTGTTTGATCGCTGCGCGATTGAATTTACCATCGCGCGCGGAGCGGCCGATCCACCTACGAATTCCCCGAGCGCGCCGCTAAACACCAACTCACCGCCGCGCTCACCGCGGCCTGGAGCGATGTCGATCAAGTTGTCAGCAGCGCGAATGATTTGTTCGTCGTGCTCGACGACAAGCAGAGTATTGCCTTTGTCGCGCAAATTGCGCATTACACGCACCAGCCGGCCAACGTCGCGCGGATGCAAACCCACGCTCGGTTCGTCCATGACGAAAAGTGTATTGACCAGCGATGCGCCTAGGCAGGTGGTGAGATTGACTCGCTGCAGTTCGCCGCCACTGAGCGTACGCGTAGAACGATCCAGCGTTAGATAACCGACTCCGACTTCGCAAAGATAACGAAGTCGCGCGCAAATTTCGTCGCGCAACATCTGGGCGGTAGAATCGGAAGACGGTAGCTCAATTCTCGTTAGGAAATCGCGTGCCTCGGCGATGGAAAGAGCAGCGAATTCCGGAAGGGTAAGCTGCGCCGGCGGCGATGCCCTCCCATTCCGGCGGTCACCTCGGCTTCGCTCAGTGCAAGCTCCGACCGGCGCTACAGTTTTATAATTCAGTGTCTCGGGTTGGTAACGCCCTCCATCACAGCTCGGACATTTCACATAGGCGCGATAGCGGCTGAGGAGCACGCGCACGTGCATTTTGTAAGTCTTGGATTCGAGCCAGCGGAAAAATCCACGCACGCCGTACCAACGGTCGTTCTCGTAATCGTCGTCGGTGTATTCACCGCTGCCTTTTTCGCCGTTGATGACGAAATCCTGATCGGCTTTGGGCAATTCCTCGAAAGGCCGGTGGACATCGATTTCCTCGCGCCCACAGGCGCGGAGCAAATCCTTTTGTGATTCGCCCATTTCCTGCCCGCGGAAAACGCGCACCACTCCCTGCGCGATGGAAAGGGAGCGGTCCGGAATGGCGCGATTTAGGTCGATCGCAATTGTGCGTCCGAAGCCGCGGCATTCCGGACAGGCGCCGAGCGGATTGTTGAAACTGAAAAGTCCCGGCGTCGGCCGCCGAACATCGAGATCGCAATGCGCGCAGTGCCAACCGGTGCTGAAAGGTTGAAGAGAGCGGGAAGAAATCGGAATGACGCTAATTTTTCCTTTCCCGAACCGAATCGCAGTTTCGATCGCTTCGGTTAATCGTGCCCGGTTTTCTTCCGTGACCGTGATGCGGTCCTGAATGACCTGCACACGCGCGCCCAGGCGCTCGACCTTTGCATCGCTATCAACGCGGACAATCTCGCCGTTCAGCCAAATGCGCAGGTATCCTTGCTGTTGCAGAAATTCGAAGAATTCGCGCGGCTTGGTTTTCGCCGGAACAGCGACCCAGAAAGTGATGAGAACGGTGGCTGTAGTTCCACCCTGATCGAAATGGGAGAGCACCTGATCGGCAATCGATTTCGCGGTTTCGGGTCGAATTTCACGGCCGCAACTGGGGCAAAAAGCGTGCGCAACACGAGCCCAGAACAATTTCAGATAATCGTTGATCTCGGTAATTGTGCCGACGGTCGAGCGCGAGGTTTTGACCAAATTAGATTGTTCGATCGCGATGGCCGGCGGAATACCGCGAATGTCATCGACGCGCGGTTTGTCCATGCGCTCAAGGAACTGCCGCATGTAGGGGCTGAATGTCTCGACATAGCGACGCTGCCCTTCGGCGTAGATGGTGTCGAAAGCGAGCGAGGATTTTCCGCTGCCGCTCGGTCCAGTGACGACCGTCAATTTCCCGAGCGTGAGGTCGAGATCGACGCCTTTGAGATTATTCTGGCGCGCGCCCCGGATTTCGATGCAGCCACGCTCAGCCGGCACAGTAACGCAATCTTTCCCTTCGACCTTCGAGCCCACTGGAAATTATTTCAGAATGCGGAGCCCTTCGCAAATTTTGGGGCGCGGGCATCCTGCCTGTGGGGCAGGCAGGCATCTTTGCCTGCCGAGTTAGGAAGATGCCGCAGGCGTGACGCCTGCTCGCCCCACAGACAAGATGTCTGCGCCCCGGCAGCATGGAACATGGCCTTTGGCCTGTGCGCCCAGGCTGAAAGTCTATGTTCCGAAACGCGTTGCGAGATTTTCGCGCTGCTTTTCCAATTCTTTCGGCACAACGCCACCCAACGACTCGAAGAATTTCGCCTGACCGGTGATCTCTTTTTGCCATTCCTCCGCTTTCACGGTCAGCAATTCTTGGATTTGATCGGAGGAGATTTCGCTGAGTTCATCGAGATCCAAATCCTGCACTTTCGGCAGGTAACCGATCTTTGACTCGGTAGCGCCGACTCCGCCTTCGCAGCGATCGATAATCCACTTCAACACACGCATGTTGTCGCCGAAACCAGGCCAGAGAAATTTTCCATCGGCAGATTTGCGGAACCAGTTCACGTGAAAAATCAGGGGCGGATTGGTCAGCCGCTTGCCGATTTCGAGCCAGTGCCGGAAATAATCGCCAATGTTGTAACCGCAGAACGGAAGCATTGCCATGGGATCGCGCCGGACCTGCCCGACCGCTCCGGTAGCTGCTGCGGTAGTTTCCGACGCCATCGTTGCGCCGATATACGTCCCGTGTTCCCAATCGCGCGCCTGAAAGATGAGCGGCATGGTATCGCTCCGGCGTCCGCCGAAAATGATGGCGCTGATCGGAACGCCACCGCCGTCCTCAACATGCGGATCGAGCACAGGGTTGTTGCGCATGGGAGTGGCGAAGCGGCTGTTGGGATGGGCCGCTTTTTCCCTGGAAGACGGTGTCCAATTGTTGCCGCGCCAGTCGATCGCGTGCGCTGGTGGCGGGCCGTCCTTCCCTTCCCACCACACGTCGCCGTCATCGGTCAGTGCTACATTGGTATAAATGGTATCGCGCTGGATCGACTTCATCGCGTTCGGGTTTGATTTATAGCTTGTCCCCGGCACGACGCCGAAATAACCGTTCTCCGGATTAACCGCCCATAAACGGCCGTCCCGAATCTGCATCCAGGCGATGTCATCGCCGACGGTCGTGACTTTCCACCCGGCAAAATGTTTCGGCGGAATTAACATCGCGAAGTTGGTTTTCCCGCAAGCGCTCGGGAACGCCGCTGCCACGTAATGCTTTTTTCCTGCAGGCGATTCGACCCCGAGAATCAGCATGTGTTCGGCGAGCCAGCCTTGGGACCGAGCGAGATAGGAACCGATTCGCAGTGCCAGACACTTCTTGCTGAGCAAAACATTACCCCCGTAACCGGACCCGACCGAGATGATGGTGTTATCCTGCGGGAAGTGACAAATGAGACGGCGTTCCGGATTCACATCTAGGAGCGAATGGACTCCGCGGTTCCATTCCCCTTTTGAATCGTTGCCGAGGCGTTTGACCGCGATCTCCCCCATCCGCGTCATGACGCGCATGCTCAGCACCACATACATGGAATCGGTGATTTCGAACCCGACCTTGGTCAGTGGCGAATCAGGCGGGCCCATGATGTAGGGGATGACAAACATGGTGCGGCCGCGCATCGCGCCCTTGAGTAACCCGTGCAATTTGGAATAAGTCGCTGACGGATCGCTCCAGTTGTTCGTGGGACCGGCTTCTTCCTTTGTCGGGGTGCAAATAAATGTGAACTGCTCGACCCGAGCCACGTCGTTTGGATTCGAGCGGTGCAAATACGAGCGCGGCAGTTTCGTTTCGTTTAACTTGAACAAAACATTCTGCTTTAACGATTCCGAGATCAGGAATTCGTTCTCCGCCTCGGAACCATCGCACCAGAAAATATTTTCCGGTTGGGTTAGCAACTCGACTTCATGCACCCAATCGAGGACGGCCTGATTCGCAGGTTTGCGGTCGCCGAGTCCAGCGGGCGGGAAAATGGCAGGCGCAGGGTTATTCATTAAATCTACCGCGATCAGGGTGTTGTCCGATCTCTCTCGACCGCGCGGGGGACGAATCTCCCTCGCTTCCGGCGCTTCTCCAAGGATTTTTTCAGCGAATTCGGGCATGTTGCCTACGTGTTGGTTGGATCCTGCCGCTAACTTTTGTGTCGTCGGCTTGGACCGCGTCCCAGTGGATCAGCCACACCGACGAACGATCGCGAAAGAATGGCGGCAAAGCGCCGCGAATTTGGCATTGCGCGCGGAATGCCCGATCCCCCTTTGCCGAGGCGAATTCACCCTCCCTCTCGCCATGCCCTTGCGCTCGGAAAACCGAATGCGATTATTGAAATATGTTCGGGGTCACTACCTCCGATGACTACCGGCCAGTCACCTGGATGGGTCGTTTCCCTATCGACGTCACGACCATACTCGTCGCCCTGCACGTTGGGGTTGCCATTCTCACTTGCCTGGTCGTGGCGGCTAGCGGCGGTGCCGTGCTCAACTTCATGCTTTTCGATAGCGCGCGCGTCCTGGGGGCGGGTCAAATTTGGCGTCTCGGTACCTACGCGTTCGTGCATTCTCCCAGCATGCTGCTCTGGTTCGCGATCGAAATGTACATGCTTTTCGTGTTCGGCCGCGAAGTGGAAAGGTTCATCGGCCAGCGCGCGTATATTGCTCTTTACGCGCTTTTGCTTTTCATCCCTTCGCTTCTCCTCACCGTTTGGGGCTTGGGACAAAGGACCGGACTGGCTGGGTCGCTCGCGCTGCATTTCGGAATTTTCGTGGCGTTCGCGACGATTTACCCGGCGGCCGAACTGTTGCTGCGTATCACGGCAAAATGGAGCGCAGTTATTCTGGGCGCGATCTACGTCTTGCAATTGCTGGCCTACAATGCTTGGACCGATCTAGCAGTCCTCTTAACAAGCATCGCGGTTGGATTTTGCTTTGTCCGTCTCCGCGGAGTCGGGCCGGAGTTGGTCTGGTGGGAGAATCTCAAGGCCCGGCTACAACCGAAGCCGAAGTTTAAGGTCGTTCCTAAATCGACTCCGGCACGACGCGACGATGACGACATTTCCGAATCGGTCGATCCCATTCTCGACAAAATTGCCAGGTCTGGTATTGGCAGTCTTACTCCCAATGAGCGGCGAATCCTCGATCGTGCGCGCGATCGTTTGTTGAGGGAATCAAAATGACCCGGCTTCGCGCAGGATTGCGATAAATTCCGCCGGAGTTGCGACGGCAAACAGAGCATCGCGCTGTTGTTGGTCTCGTGTGACGCGGGCCAAAGTTCCGATGAGGACGAGATAGTTGTTCACCAGTCGTTGCGGAACGGCCAAAAGAAAGATCAACCGCGCGCGTTCTCCTTGATCGTTCCAGGGAATGCCAGCGTGGCTGCGGCCGATCGCGAGCGTAATCTGATCGACCAGCTCGGTGCGTGCATGTGGCAAAGCGACACCGTTTTCAGCCAGAGCCGAGCCTGCTTCTTCCCGCGCCAGCACCTGCGCAAGAAAACCAGCGGGTCGCGCGACGCTCCCGGTTTTTTCGAACAGACTCACGATCTCCCGGATTGCACTAGGTCGCCGACGCGATCTCAACTGCAATGCGACCTGCCGTTGATCAAGAATGTCGGCGAGCGCGATGGCCATAGAGAAAAGTTGGATTTATTCAGGCGAAGCAGTTATCCAGTTAATCCAAGAACTGTGGCAACAGAAAAAACCACGCCCGCCTCGAAAGACGAAGCAACCATTTCGTTGCAACGAAGCATTTACGATCCCGGCTACGTCAATGCCATGTCGCATTTTTACCGGGGCGAACTCGGGCGCATCATGGTCTGGCGGCAACGACTCGATATCACGACAAACTGGGCCATCACCAGCAGCACCGCCATTATCACCATCGCCTTTTCTAATCGCGACGTTCCGCACATCATTTTCTTTTTCAATCTCGCCATCGTTTGGGTGATGCTCTGGATCGAGTCTCGACGCTATCGCTTTTACGATGCCTTCCGCGCCCGGGTCCGAATGCTGGAGGCGCACTTTCTCGTCCCGATGGTGATGGAAAATCGTCAGATGCTTCAAGGTGAATGGAAAAAACTGGTGTGCGAGGATCTCATCCTGCCGTCATTCAAGATTTCGAAACTCGAAGCCATCGGGCGGCGGCTCAAACGCAATTACGTTTTCATTTTCGTCCTCATCATGGTGGCGTGGGTGACGAAAATTTTTCTGCACGCCTCGGAACCGATCACAAGTGGGCGGGCGCTTTATCACGCATTGCGCGTCGGTCACATTCCCTCCTGGCTGGTGGCAGGCACTTTTATCGCGACCTTTGTCAGCGTGATCGGCATTACGATTTACGTGGGCCAGAAATCCTCCGGCGAAATCACTGAGTTCGGGGCGCATCGGTCGCTCTGGCGGATTTGAAGGAGTTG
>QHPU01000002.1 GCA_003219175.1 Verrucomicrobiota bacterium
GACGTTCCCCGAATCTGCGTCGCAGTGTTTCTTCAATCAAAATAAACGCGATCTGCGTCGGTCAATTCAGGTTTCAAAATCCATTTTAGGAACAAATGCCAAGCCCAGACTTTGATCCCGCGGCCGGGCGCAGATTTTAGAAGAAAAAACCGCGACGTCTGCGTTCTTCGGGGTTACATTTGTAGAACCATCACAAGGCCCTCTATGAATGCAAAGAAATTGGTTGTCCTCACTGTCGCGCTAGGACTGCTCGCAATCTCATCCGCCACCGTCCATGCGCAGATGCACACAAACGCTGGATTCGTCTCGCACGCCAACGCATCGCATTCGTTCGCCAGACCGGGAACGGGAACATTTCATGGCGGAAACTGGGGCGGCGATTGGCATCACCACCACCACGACAACAGTTTTATCTTTATCGGTGGCTTCCCATTCTTTGGCTTCGGATACCCGTTCGGATATCCCTATGGCTACGCCGGCTACTATCCCTACGGCGGCTACTACCCTCCCCCTTACTATGGCGGTGGCTACTATGGGTCTGGTTACTACGGCGGTGGATATTACGGCAGCGGTTACTATGGCGGCGGCTATTACGGTTCCTCTGGTCCCGTTTACGCCAGCTACGCCTATGGTTCAGGCTCTGGCTCCCAATCGAGCGTGATGCGCTTGCAGCACCGGCTGGCGCGAGCCGGTTACTATCGAGGACCCATCGATGGAATCATGGGGTCTCGCACCCGCTACGCCCTTCGTGCCTACCAGCACGATCATGGCGCAGGGACCGATCGGATGACGGATCGGTAGCCTGCTGAGATATAACCACACCAGCAGTTTTCTGTCGACCGGATTTCGTCACCGTAAATGCTATACGTGACTCACGTATAGCGGCATCCTACTCCTCTCGCGCTCCGGGTCTTGTTTGCGCCATCATCGGGTCAGAACCGGTATCAGAGATCAATTGCTCGCACACCCCGTTGCCCGGAGGCATACCAGTGCAGTTTCAACCTTTGACGAGACTTGCAGACCGGCCTGTCCGTATTAGTCACCCTCTTGCTGCCATTTATACCTTGATCCATCCCAATAGATCACAGCACTCGCAGCCTCGCTTTTGGCGACGTACAGCCGATCTACTTTACCTGCATGCCGAATGGACCAGACGTCCATCCAACTAAAGTCGTCGCCGCCATTCCCAAAGGATTTACCAGCTCCTACTATCTTAATGTTCCTTTCGCCACCCTCGATAATTGCAATCCCAACTTTGGTCGTAGCCTTTTCCTTAATGAGCAAGGCCACATCTGATGTCCCATCGCCATTGAAGTCACCGATGCAGAAAGAAGGCTGCGTTTTCTTAACAAGCTCGTATCGGGTGCCTAGCCTTTCATTGAATACCTTTACTGACCACGCCGGCGGTTCTTCACCAGCGTGAACGGTTAGACATGCTAAAGCTTGCAGGAAAAACGCCGGGAGGACCTTCATAAACCCGTTTTATGCGTTGCGTTTGGATCGGCGCTTTGGGTTCACGCTCACCGACAGCTCAGGAATCTAATTCAACGATCTCTTCTCAATGAGGTCGTTCCGTTTTGCGATCGTCTGGCTTTTCTTGATCGCCGGTTTTTTCGCCGCCGCCGCGGATGTTGTCGTCTTTATCTGGCTCCAAGTCGCGTACAAACCAGTCGAACTCGATGGTTCGCTTCCTGGGCGATTTATCGTCGCCTTTTCCGGACGCCATATTACTCCCCTGCTGACGGTAACGATACTAACGACTGCGCTTCGACCTTGTCGAGCAGAAACTTAAAAACGTTGGCGGGTTTCAACCGCCATTTCCGCTTTACGCGATAGAGACACAAACAATGAGAGCAGATCAATCTAAACACATCTTCCGTCATACCCCCCTTTCCAGGACGTCTGTTCTCGCCTGGAACTTGCCGCGGGCACTCGCGTTAGTCTCCCTCTTGAAAGGAGACGGGTTCCCTAGCTGGAGATTGGTTGTTACTGCTCTTTCTGTTGGCATCACGGTGCTGCTATTCAGCGAGACCGGCAGGGCGCAAAACCAGCAGAACCGCGGCAGCGGCCCGATTTCGCAATTCCTGGTTCGCACCCATTCTTCCAAGGCAACGTCAGACTCAGGCGGGGGAGACACCGAAGCGATCGCACGAGAAACAGCGGACGCGGTCGCCGGGAAGATCGAGCAGCCAGTGATGACACCGACGCGGAGCAGCTTTCTGGCGAAGTGGCAGCCGGTCAAAGGTGCCACCGGGTATCGGCTGGATGTTTCAACCACGCCATCATTTGATCATTACGTGAATAACTATCGTGATGTTGATGTTGGCAATGTAACCGGCCACATCGTTAGCGGGCTCGGACGGGGGACCAGGTACTATTATCGCGTCCGGCCGTATACTTCATCCGGCGCCGGGAGTAACTCGGAAGTCACAAGCGAGACGACGGCAAACGTTAGCTCCGGATTGGTGATCATTCCCACTTTCGATAGCACCATCACTAACGACCCGAGATCAAATGCCATCCAGACAATGATTACGAATGCTATCGCAAAGTACCAGGCACTGTTCGCTGATCCGATTACGGTCGACCGCGAATGATATGAACGCGAATGCAACGCTGCCGAACACTGCGCTATCATCCATTATACTGACGAACAGCGCCCTTGGCCGCGCAGTGGGACTGAACACACCGCCAGTGATGTTTGCAGATGGCAGTCTCGGCACCGGCGGGCCGTATGACGGGATTATAACAATCAACACACTTTATCCGGTGCAATTCACGCGGCCGGTTTCGGCGGGTAACCTTGACGGGGAAATGTTCACGGAGCACGAGATCGACGAAGTCCTCGGTACGGGATCTCATATTGACACCCCAGCCCCGCAGTTTCTCTGTCCAATAGACTTATTCACCTGGGCCAGCCTGAACGCGCGCAATACCAGCTCGAGTGGCCAGCGTTTTTTCTCGATCGATCAAGGATTCCATCTAATCGTTCAGTTTAACCAGAGTCCGGGGGGCGATTTTGGAGACTATGACAGTGATAGCTTTTGCCCTGCAAACCGCTTGTTTGTGCAGAATGCCTTTAACTGCCCTGGCCAGGCCGCGGATGTTACAGCATCTTCGCCGGAAGGAATCAGCCTCGATGTAATGGGCTATGATCTCATTCCGACCAACAGCGTTCTTGGAAATATCTCGACGCGGCTGCCCGTAGGCACCGGCGAGAACGTCTTGATCGCAGGATTCAAGATCACGGGCAGCACCGCCAAGCAACTTCTTTTGCGCGCGCTCGGGCCGACCCTGGGCCAACCACCGTTCAATGTGCCCGGGGCCCTGGGTGATACCACGCTCGAATTGCATGACTCCACTGGCGCTGTCATCGCTACTAACGATGACTGGCAACAAGCCTCCAATGCTTCATCCATTCCTGCGAACCTCCGACCGCCCAATCATTTGGAATCGGCGATTCTGATCACCCTTAATCCTGGCACCTACACGGCTATTCTGCGCGGGTATCAAAACAGCACCGGTATCGCCCTCGTTGAAGTCTTCGATACTTCCGTCGGCAACACACAACTTAGTAACATTTCGACCCGCGGATTCGTGCAGACAGGGAATAACGTGATGATCGCAGGAGTGATCGTGCAGTTCCACAACAAGGGGATACTTGTGCGCGCCCTCGGACCGACATTGGCAGGTTTTGGCGTTGCCAACCCACTGCCTGATCCGATGCTGGAGCTTCACGACAGTAACGGTGCCATCATTGCCTCTAACGATGACTGGAAAGAGACCCAGCAAAGTATTATCACCGTGACCGGTCTGGCACCACCAAATGATCGGGAATCGGCGATCGCGGGGACGATTGCGCCCGGGAACTACACCGCGGTTGTGAGGGGATTTAATAATGCGATCGGCGTCGCTCTGGTAGAGGTTTACGCCCTGAACTAAAGCACAAGACGTTGTGGCGGCCGCCGACCAGGAAACGGCTCCAGCCGATTCTTAGGCGGCTTGTGTCCTCGCTCTTTAATGATTAACATACGTCAAGAGTCAGCCAGTCGCGCTCTCGCCCAGCTTTGACCGAGCTATGTCTCGTTAGACCGTAACCATATCTTTCTATGACTCTCACCGACCTATTCTCCAACGACGACAGCCGCCAACCACTACCCAAAGCCAACGCCGTGCAACGATTAAGCGGCGACGAAAGTCCGTGGACTCCCGAGCAGGTCCGCGGCGTTATCTCGAACCCTTGTTACGCCGGTATCGGACCTTACCCCCCACTCGTGCCAGAGGACGCATGGATCCATACCGCGGCCCGTACCATCGCTAGTGACGGAGCGGAACAGTTCCTGGTAAACATGCTGGAGATGCTTCGCCAGTCATTCGAGCGTCCACCGCATATGGAAATGGGAGAGGCTGAAGAAGATTAGAGCTGATCGTGCGCAGCTTGCCTCTTGCGCGGGGCTACAGCGTCCAAGTTTCGCTTAGAACTCTCGCGAAATTCCTGCCTAGAACTTTCTCGACGGTGGCAGTCGAATAACCACGCTTCAACAACTGCTCGGCGATGACTTCTAGCTTGCGCGGCATATTTAACCCTACCACATAAGTCGGCCGATCTTCCTCGGGAGCCGCTAGACCAGATTTTTGTCGTTCTTCTTCAATCTTATTAAACTCAGCCATGCCTTTCGGACTGATGTCGAACGGCTCAATGCCAACGTCGCTGCCAATCCCCACATGATCCTCGCCGGCCACCTTTAAGGCGTGTTCCATGTGAGCCATGTAGTCGTCTACGGTCGGTTGCTTGGGCGAGGCTGTTAAATACGGCAGATCGTAAATGCCAAACACTCCGCCCTGGGCCGCCAGTCTTTTCAGCTGATCATCCGTTTTGTTGCGCGGGTGCGGGTGAACTGCCACGCATCCTGCATGGGAAACTATTACAGGTTTGGACGAGGTGGACAATACATCCGAGGTGGTCGACTCATTCGCATGGCTGAGATCGATGGTAATGCCAAGCACGTTCATTTTTTTCACGGCTTCTTTTCCTAACGAGGTCAAGCCGCCGCCCATCGGTTCCATCACCCCTGCTGCAAACGGAGACTTGCGATTGTATGACAACTGCATCACTCGGACTCCTAAATTTCGGAACAGATCGAGACGCTCCAGCTTTCCTTCGAGCATCTCTACGCTTTCAAACGATAAAACAATGCCCATTTTTGCTTCGCGTTTGGCGCGTTCCAAGTCGGCCGGAACTCGCACCTGGGTAAAATAGGCGGGATGCACCTCGATCATCTGAGCAACGTAGGCAATTTCTTTCACCGCCTGTGCGAAGTCGCCATTAATACCGGCGAGCGATATCTTGACGACGTTAACGCCCGAATCGCGCACCATATCCAGGTCGTTTTGCGGCAGGGGTAGCTTGCCATCCTCAAACGGCGGTCCAGAATTACAGTCAAGTATCAGCGAACGGTTGTACAACTCTGCGGCCGCTTCAGAAATTGGCGGATGAGCGGGAGACGGTTGTTGCTCAGCTAACAGTGATGACGGCAGGATGCGCGACAACGCAGCCCCCGCCGTGATGCATGAAAACTCGCGTCGCTTCATCGGGTTCAGATTATGCAGCGATAGGTAATTTACATCAAACGACGCCATTCGATGCTTTGCACCGTGTTGGCTAACATGTCGTCAAAGATAATTCTTGAGATGATTGGCCGGCCGGCGCCCGCCTATCGGTGATTTGATCCCGCGTTAAACAACGGCATCAGGAGACAAGCTTCGAGTTTCGTCAGGTGAATTTGGTGGTTCAAAGTACACCCAAACGGCTCTATTTTTAGGCCACTTTGTATCATAAATAGTCCATAAAACCCAAAGCTTCCGTTTGGGGGAGCGGAGACAATGCTTTTGATCTGGTTTGTATTTGTCTTGCTTCGAGTGGCTTCCGTTAGGGAAATGAAAAATCGGACTGGTGAGTTCCGGATTTACAAAAGTTGGCGCGCAATGTGTTATTACGAGACCAGAACGTGACAACCAACAATCAACCAACAGAATGTTATGTCTATCCTGATCTTTTATATTTTCTCCCGCCTTGCCGATCTTTTGGCGGGGCGACAAACGTTTTTCGCTCGCGCGTAATCAGCTAGCGATCGGTTCACTCGGGATCGGGCGAAGCAGAGCGCGCGGAAAATGTCGTTTTCGTTCTGCGGTCGCGGAACTATGCCGGCCAAGTTAAGAAGGCACGTCAAAGGTCCAACTCTTTCGCGCGCCGGCGTCCAAGATCGAATGTTGCGATGCTCTCACCTAATGCATGCGAAATAATGTTCGTATGTATGACCTCACCACCGGCAAGGTTGACTAGGGCAAGGAATAGCGAAGATCAGAGGACAGTTTAACAGTTATCGATTATACCAGTTAATTGGGATTAGTTCGCGTCGAGATTCTAGACTTCAACTCAGGCAACGCCAGTGGTGTTATTATTGCCGCGGACGATGGCGGTGTAGTTGCCGGGTTTGCCAATCTTTAGAATCGGATTCATGCCCAAGCCGAGCCGGACTGGCTTTAGATGTTTGTCCTACTTTTATGCCGAGACGACGGGAGCTAAAGTCTGTGAGGAAGGGCGGGAGGTGATCGCCGCCCGGACGAAAATGTTTCTCAGCTCCCACATCGGCCCGGGGAACTTGCGGCAGTCCGGTCAAGACGTTGTCGAGCGCGGTTACAAAGAAGGCGATCTCTCGGTCTCCGGGAGCTGCGGGATGCCAGGAACTTGCTCACTCATTGAGATGACCTTCTCAACGTCCGGGGTGACGCCGGGATCAACATTTGCCGTTAGAGAAACAGTGAAGCTAAGAGATCTAGCCGGAGTAAACCGTTCGAAAGCGCGACGATGAGACTTCATGGCGAACCGCCCTCACAACCCTTGGAGGCTGATTAAAAATCGCTCAGCGGACAAGCGAAATTATTAGCGGAATTTGCGTAGGAAGTAGGATTACTAGAAAAGTAAGCTCTGTCGCTCTTACGCAGAAACGACGGGCGCCTGCGAGGACCGCCGTGAGCTGATCGCGGCGCGCACGAAATTGTTGCCCAGCTCCCACATCGGGCCGGGGAATTTGCGGCAGTCGGTCAGCACGTTGTCGAGCGCGGTTACAAACAGCGCGATTTCTTTTTCGCCGATGATCAGCGGCGGCAGAATTTTGAGCACGTCCATGGCGTGCCCGGCTACCTGAGTAAGAATGCGATGCTTGCTCAACATCTGGGTCACGATCATTTGCGCGAATAACACTTTGTCGACCTTGTGCAGTAGTTTCCACGCCATCTTGAGCTTGAACTCAGTCGGCTCGTGAAATTCGATCGCGATGATCAAGCCTTTCCCGCGCACTTCCTTGATGAAACTATGTTTCGCGCGCAACGCATCGATCCGTTCCATCAGTTGCGCGCCCATTTCCGCGGCGCGCTCGACCAGATTTTCCTGATCGATCACTTCGAGCGCGGCGAGACCGCAGGCCATCGCGAGATTATTCCGGCCGAATGTAGTTGAGTGAACTACGCAACGGTCCATTCGACTGAATGTCTTTTGGTAAATGTCGCGCCGAGTAACGATCGCGCCACACGGGACATAGCCACCGCTCAACGTTTTTGCGAGCGTAATGATATCGGGCTCAAGGTTCCAATGCTCGAACCCAAACATCTTCCCGGTTCGCCCCAGACCACACTGAACTTCGTCGCTAACGAGAAGTGTACCATATTTCCGGCACAACGCCTGCGCGCGCGGGAAAAAATCTGTGGCGGGCGATTTACAACCTTTGCCTTGCACCGGCTCGATGACGAAGGCGGCGACATCGCCCTTTGCCAGCTCGCGCTCGAGTGCGGTGATGTCATCCAGCGCGATGCGTGTATCCCATTGATCCATGAGCGGGCCGAAACCTTCGGTAAAACTTTCGCAGCCCATCAATGACAACGATCCGATGCTCAGTCCATGAAAGGCGCTTTCGAGCGAAACGACGCGCTTCTTGCCGGTAGCGGCACGGGCGAATTTCAGAGCGCCTTCCATCGCTTCGGTGCCGGAGTTACAAAAGAAAACGGCGTCGAGATGCGACGGGGTGCGCTTGGCGATGGCCTCTGCCAGGAGTCCGCTCAGAAGCGAGCAATCCATCTGCACCATGTTAGGCAAATCGAGATCGAGCACATCGCGGATCGCTTTTTTCACCACCGGATGGTTGCGGCCAATGTTAAACACGGAATAGCCGCTGAGAAAATCGAGGTAGGCGTTGTTATCCATGTCGTAGAGATAAGCGCCTTCCGCCCGGGCATAGACTTTGTCGAAACCGATGACGCGCTGGGCCGCGACCAGGGTGCGATTGATGTGACGATGATGCAGCTCGTAATTCTCGCCGAGCCGGGCCGCGATGATTTCTTTCAGGTCAAATGCCACGGGAGATTTTCTCCGATTTAGGGGGGAAACGCAAATTTGGTCGCTATATAATTAAGCGGCTGCGCCGCATCTTATTACCATCGGTGAAAGCCGCATTGGCGGATAAAGGAGCAGCCGATTCACCTGCCGAAACGTCGGGAAAAAAAAGCCGCAGGATTCGCGCGGAACCCTGCGGCTTGGAATCTCTGTGGCATTTCATGGGCACGCAGCCCCATGCCACGTTAGTTGTTATTCTTCAACCTGAACACGCTCAACCACTCGGGTGTCGCCGGTGCCAGTGTAATACACACGCACCTTTTGGCCCGCACGCAGCGGAGCGGTTACGATTTTGCCCGCGCCGTCAACGACACGTGCAGCGGTGCCGAGAGCGAAGCTCACCGGGCCTTCATGCTCGCGCTTGACCACGATAGTTTTGCCGGGCGTATAAGTGCTAACCGTCCCGGCCTCATAAGTGGTCGAGGTTGTCGTCGTCGCGACCGGTGCCGAGGTTGTTTGTTCAGTTACAGTTGTGCTTGTTTGCGCGAACGCGACGGGCGCGACTAGCGCACAAGCCATTGTGATTAGGCTCTTTTTCATAATGCTTTCCCTATCTTGTTTCAGTTGCGCCCCGGCCACTGGACCAAGGCATAGCCGTATTACGAATTGACGGCTTTTATATTTAGACGGGATTCGTCTGAGCGTATTCGGAGAAAATTCATAACGGCTTGAACGGACGATTCTTGGCGAAGGCCCAGGGGGCACGATTGCGACGGGTTGTTGTAGGAGCGTTTGTGTCAAACGCCGAGCCTGAAAAAACGCTTCGCACAACCTCTGCAACCGCTGCCACAATGAAACGCATGATTTGAGCGCACGCATAGTTTCGCTAATCTTTATGCTTCGAATGCCGACCGCCGATCCCGCAATCACGCCTGAGATTGTGGAGGAGCACGGCCTGACGCCGGAGGAATTTGCGCGGATCAAAAAGATTCTCGGACGCGAGCCGAACTTTACCGAGCTCGGAATTTTTTCAGTGATGTGGAGCGAGCATTGTTCCTACAAAAACTCGCGGCGTGAGCTGAAAAAATTTCCGACAAGCGGACCGAACATTTTGGTGAAAGCAGGCGAGGAAAACGCCGGCGTCGTCGATATTGGCGATGGCTGGGCGATCGCATTCAAGATTGAGTCGCACAATCATCCGAGTGCGATCGAACCGTTCCAGGGCGCAGCCACCGGAGTGGGCGGAATCATTCGGGATATTTTCACCATGGGAGCGCGTCCGGAATTTTGTCTGAATTCCCTCCGCTTTGGACCGATTACGGATCCCTGCAGTAGCCGCCGAGTCGGCGGCACGTCTGCCACCGCAGAAGACCGACGATCACAAATTGCAACCAATCGTCGCCTTTTCTTGGGTGTGGTTTCTGGCATTGCGCACTACGGCAATTGCATCGGCGTTCCGACCATCGGCGGCGAGATTTATTTCGACGAAAGCTTCGAGGGAAATCCATTGATTAACGTTTTTTGTCTGGGAATTTTGCGGCACGAACAACTGGCTCGCGGCGCGGCGCGCGGAGTTGGTAACCCTGTATTTTATGTCGGGGCTGAAACAGGGCGCGATGGGTTGGCGGGAGCGGCGTTTGCCTCGCGCGAGCTGACGGAGGAATCGCGCGAAGACCGGCCGGCGGTGCAGGTAGGCGATCCGTTCAAGGAGAAACTCTTGCTAGAAGCGTGTCTGGAATTGCTCGCGACGAATGCCGTAGCGGGAATTCAGGACATGGGGGCGGCAGGACTGACTTGTTCGACTTGTGAAACGGCGAGTCGCGGTGGCAGCGGCGTGGAAATCGATCTGTCCAAAGTTCCGAAACGCGAGCCGGGCATGACGCCGTACGAAGTTCTGCTGAGCGAATCCCAGGAACGAATGTTGATTATCGCGAAGCGCGGTAAAGAAAACATTCTGCGCGAAATTTTCGCGAAGTGGGATGTTCCCTGCGCCGAAATCGGACGCGTGACCGATGACGGTATGATGCGCGTCCGCGATAACGGCAGCGTCGCGGCGGAGATTCCTGCGAAGCCCTTGGCCGAAGAGGCGCCGCTGTATGAACGCGAGGCAAGACGATTAACCACCGAGAGCACACAGGACACAGAAGTTTTCAAGAAAATCCCCGTGCCCTCTACGTCCTCTGTGGTGGAATCGCTGAAGCTGTTGCTGGCAGACCCGACGATTGCGTCGAAAAACTGGGTTTATCGTCAGTACGATCACACCGTTCGCACCGGGGCGGTGGTGAAACCGGGCTCGGATGCGGCGGTCTTCTATATTAGAGAGGCAAACAAGATTTTGGCGGCCACGACCGATTGTAACTCGCTGTATTGCGCGATTGATCCGCGTGAGGGCGGGCGCATCGCGGTGGCGGAGGCGGCACGAAATCTCACCTGCTCGGGGGCGCGTCCCCTCGCGGTCACGGACAATTTAAACTTTGGCAATCCCTATAAGCCGGAAAACTTCTGGCAGTTGCGCGAGGCGGTCGAGGGAATGGCGGAAGCGTGTCGGGTTTTCGGCACTCCTGTTACCGGCGGCAACGTCTCTCTATATAATGAGAGCCCGGCGGGGGTGGTTGATCCGACGCCAACGGTGGCGATGGTTGGGTTGATCAATGAGGAGAAACACATCACGACGCAGTGGTTCAAGAATGAAGGGGATGTCATTATTTTAGTGGGTTCCCCGGCCAGCGACTGCAGCTACAACCTGGGCGCGTCGCGTTTTCTCAAGGTTTGTTTCGGGAAAAAGATTGGGCCGGTCCCGAAATTGGATATCGAGCTTGAGATTGCCGTGCAAAACGCGGTGCGCGATTTGATTCGGCTAGGTTTCGTTAGGAGCGCGCACGATTGCAGCGAAGGTGGGCTGGCGGTGGCAGTGACAGAAAGCTGTTTCAATCCGGACAGACTGCTGGGGGCAGATATCGATTTATCTGCCTGTAGCGGCCGCCGTGCCGGCGGCGAGCAAGATAAGACTGCTGGCGAGACGCCGGGCTCTACAGCACAGATGGCGTGCGCCATTCTTTTCAGCGAGGCGCAATCGCGCATCGTTATTTCCTGCGATCCGAAGAATGCAGGACGAGTTCTGTCCGAATTGAAATCTAACAATGTTCCGCATGCGCAGATAGGCAGCGTGATTCGAGACGACCTCCGCATTTCGGTTTGCGACCAGAAACTTAACTGGCAAATCGCCGAGCTTCACGATCTCTGGTGGAACGCGATCCGACGCGCCGTGGAAAGCGATTCCGAACCGATCCCGAGCTTGTGAGGCGCGTATTGAACCCAATCGTGAAATCGACGATGTTGTGTTGCCATGTCTGCTAGACTCCCCCAGCACCAAGAATTGCCAGAACGCGAAGCATTCCCGCAGCATGAGTGCGGGCTCTTTGGTGTATTTGGTCATCCGAATGCGGCGGTTCTGACTTATTACGGGCTGTTCGCGCTGCAACATCGTGGACAGGAGAGTGCGGGCATCGTCACGAGCAACGGCGCGGGTCAGACCTTCCTCCAGCATAAGGGCATGGGGCTGGTTTCACAGGTTTTCGGACAGGAAGAGTTGGAAAAATTGAAAGGGACGCGTGCGGTCGGGCATACCCGTTATTCCACCACCGGCACGAGCACGTTGAAAAATGCGCAACCCTTCGTGGTCGATTGCGTGCGCGGGCAAATGGCAATCGCGCACAACGGCAATTTGATTAACGCCGATTTGTTGCGCGACGAACTGGAAAGCAAAGGTTCCATTTTCCAAACTACCGCCGATAGCGAAATCATTTTGCATCTGCTGGCGCGTCCGGCCGATAACGGCAGCAGCGTGTTGAGCGCGTTGCGCCGAATCGAAGGCGCGTTCTCGCTCTTGATCATGAGCGAGCAGGAACTGATCGCGGTGCGCGATCCCTTTGGCTGGCGCCCGCTTGTCCTTGGAAAACTCGATGACGCTTACATTCTCGCATCGGAAACATGCGCGCTTGACTTGATCCACGCCGAATTCGTCCGCGAAATCGAACCCGGCGAAGTGTTAATCATTAATGAACACGGTTTGCGTTCGGAACGACCGTTCCGCGATGAACAACCTGCCTTCTGCATGTTCGAATACGTTTATTTTGCGCGACCGGACAGCATCATCGGCGGGGTCAACGTCGGAAAAATTCGCACCGAAATGGGACGCGAGCTGGCGCGGCAATTTCCGGTAGAAGCAGATATCGTCGTTCCGGTGCCCGACTCGGGGAACTACGCGGCGCTCGGTTTCGCGCAGGAGTTAAACATTCCGTATCAGCATGCCTTTGTTCGGAATCACTACATTGGCCGGACCTTTTTGCAGCCGAGTCAGCTCATTCGCGATTTCGATGTGCGGGTAAAGTTGAATCTAATCAAGGAAATGGTGGAAGGAAAACGAGTCGTGGTGGTGGACGATTCGATTGTGCGCGGGACCACGGCGCGCGCGCGTATCGTAAATTTGCGCGAAGCGGGCGCGCGAGAAGTGCACATGCGGGTGAGCTGTCCGCCACATCGCTTCGCCTGCCATTATGGCATTGATTTCCCCGATCCGGAAAAGTTGATCGCTAACCAGATGTCGATGGAGAAGATTTGCGAGTATCTTAACGTCGATAGCCTTGGTTATTTGAGCATCGAAGGAATGATTAAGGCGACCGGCCGGCCCGCCAATTCATTTTGCCTCGCTTGTTTTAACGGGAACTATCCACTGCCGGTTGATCCGGCGCTGGATAAGTTCATCATGGAAAAACGCGAGCAGCGGGCGCGCGCGTTGGCGGAGGAAGAAGGGCAACCAACCCTGTTCGCGGAATTGAGGTAGCTAATGACGAAGTTCGAATGACGGATGACGAAGGAATGACGAAACCCTAATGACGAAACAACATTCCTTCGTCGATGCGCTGTTTCGGATTTCGTCATTCGGATTTGATTGGTCATTCGCCATTCGTCATTCGTCGTTGATTCGTCATTCGCCATTCGTCATTCGTCGTTACGCCGGCAGGTTACCCAGTCGAGGGCTAGCGATGATCGATGAATCGCACGCGCTCAAAGAAAAAGGCTTACGCGCGCGCCGGCGTTGATGTTGATCTTGGCAACAAACTGAAACGCCGGATTCGATCGCTCGTGCGCAAGACGCACGGTCCTGAAGTGCTGGGGAAAATCGGTGGCTTCGGCGGACTATTCACTCCGAATTTTCGCGGGATGCGCGATCCGGTGTTGGTCGCGAGCGTGGATGGCGTCGGAACCAAATTAAAAATCGCATTCGCGGCGAACAAGCATGACAGCGTCGGCGCCGATCTCGTAAACCATTGCATTAACGACATTGCTGTGCTCGGAGCGCGGCCGTTGTTTTTTCTGGACTACATCGGCGCCGAAAAGCTGGAGCCGCAGGTCTTTTCTGAGTTGTTGCGTGGGTTCAGCAAGGCCTGCCGTATTGCCAGGTGTGCGCTGATCGGCGGAGAGACAGCGCAAATGCCGGGAATGTATCGGCGCGGCGAGTACGATCTGGCGGGCTGCATCGTCGGCGTCGTCGATCGCGGCGAGATCATCGACGGCAGCGCGATTCAAACCGGCGATGCCGTGCTTGGCATTCCGTCGAACGGATTGCATACGAACGGTTATTCGCTGGCACGTAAAATCCTGTTCGAAAAACTGAAGCTCAAACTTTCGTCGCGAATTCCGGGAGTACGGGGAACTGTTAGCGACGAGTTATTGCGCGTACACAAAAATTATCAGCCGCTGCTGACAAAAGTTCCACACGGGATGATTCGTGGCCTCGCCCACATCACGGGCGGCGGGCTAATTGATAACGTCCCACGCGTCCTGCCGAAGAATTACGATGCTGTCATTGATACTCGTCGCTGGCACGCCCCGGAAATTTTCAAGTTTATCGGCGAAGAAGGAAATATTGATCGCGAGGAAATGTATCAGGTGTTCAACATGGGAATTGGCATGGTGGCGATGGTGGCCGAACGCGACACCAAGCGCACGATGTCGATCTTGCACGCGAAACGAATCGGTCGGATCGAAAACGGTGTTGGCAAAACGCGCCTAATTTTCTAACCGCGGATTGCGCGGGTAAGAGTAAGCACTCAGAAAGCAGGCGAAAAAAGACAAATCAGGAATCCACCAAGAAAATCGGGAATCATCTACGTTGGCTGGATTCCTGGTTTCGATTTCCTTGCGAGCTTTTTTTTGGTTATCCGTGACATCCCCGTACCTGTAGCGCCGTAGCCTTGGCAAAGGCGAAATCCGCGGTTGATTAGGACAACATGAAACAGCGAAAACTTGGACGCGGCGGGCCGATTGTTTCGGGAATTGGGCTTGGCTGCATGGGAATGTCAGAGTTTTATGGCGATCGCAACGATGCGGAATCGCTTGCTACGATCGAACGCGCGATCGAGCTCGGCGTCACTTTTTTCGATACTGCCGACATTTACGGACCCTACACCAACGAACAATTGCTCGGACGCGGCATCCGCGGCAAACGGCATCGCGTCGTCATCGCGACGAAATTCGGCATCCTGCGGGATCCGGGCACACCAGGCTTCCGCGGAATCAACGGCAAACCGGAGTACGTGAAACAAGCGTGCGACGCGAGTCTCCGCCGGCTCGATGTAGATTGCATCGATCTCTATTATCAGCACCGCGTTGACCCCGAGACGCCAATCGAAGAAACCGTCGGCGCGATGGCCGAGCTGGTGCGCGCGGGCAAGGTACGCTACCTCGGGTTGTCGGAAGCTGGCGCGGATACCATTCGCCGCGCGCATGCTGTCCATCCGATCACGGCGCTACAATCTGAATACTCCCTTTGGACGCGCGATCCAGAAGGGGAAGTTCTTGGGGTTTGTCGCGAGTTCGGAATCGGATTCGTCCCCTACTCTCCCCTGGGCCGCGGCTTTCTCACCGGCCAGATTAAGACCTTCGAAGAGCTCGCGCAGGATGACTATCGCAGAACCGCGCCAAGGTTTCAGGGAGAAAACTTTCAACGCAACCTAGATCTCGTTAACCAGGTGACCGAGATCGCCCGGGAAAAGGGTTGCACGCCGGCACAGCTCGCGCTCGCCTGGGTCCTGGCTCAAGGGGAAAATGTTGTCCCCATCCCTGGAACTAAGCGCCGAAAATATCTACGCGAAAACGTGGAGGCACTCGATGTCACGTTGAATGCAGACGACCTCGAACGCATCGATGAGGTAGCACCGAAAGATGTCGCTGCAGGCTCCCGCTATCCCGAAGCGATGATGAAGTTACTCGGAAAATAACTGACAATGGCGAATCCGGCCTCGCCAAGGCTCGGCGTGACAGGTTACGCGGATATCGGGAATCTGTTTTCTCCTTTTATCTGACTCATTCGCGTAATCCGACGAAAATAATAGAGTGCTAACTTCCGCGAGCAGGCAGCATCGCACTGGTCATGAACGCTTGCACAACCTCGTCACGCTGATTTTTCGTCACGGCGCGAATGCGAATGATGCCGTAGCCTGGACGCGATTTGGAGCGACGCGCTTTCGTGATTTTAATCTCTACGCGGAGCTCGTCGCCGGGCCGCGCGGCGTTCGGCCACTTCAACGCATCCACTTGTAATCCAATGATTCCACCCTCGACGTTCATAGTATCGACAAACAACCGCATCGATATCGCTGCGGTATACCAGCCGCTCGCCGCCAGGCCTGCCGACCGGGAAATCTTCAAACACGCGGGACATCAGATTTTAAATCATTTGCAGCCGACACGGCTGCCACTACAAGAACTGTAGGATCGTCGATTCCGGTTTTTCTGCATTCACGGATTCAAAAAGAATTTATCCACGTCGACATCATGCACGAGCGACCCATGCGGGACGGCGTGCACATCGTAAAGCCGCCGTGTGTAAGGACTCCGCACCATTCCCGCGCGTTCCGCTGGGATTGCAACGGGATAATCACCGGCCGCAAGACGTCGGTTCCTAGCGGGGTGTTCGCCCGGTTGCGGAACCAGCCGGACCGAGACGGGATTTGGATAAAGCGAGTCCCACGCGCCAGTGCCGGCATCAACGGCAACACCGATGCCAGCCGTGGCCGCATTTCCCGCTGTCGCCGCCGCGCCTGTCGGCGAACCCTTACTCTTGACAGTAACCGTCTGCGAATAGTACCCCGGCTTGCTTATCGTAACCAAAAAACTATTTCCGCGCCGGCGCTTGCGAAACGTCGCTGGCGTCACACCTTTTTCTCCAGTTGAGAGATAGACATCAGCTCCGGCAGGTTCGCTGACAACTTTGAAATCCTCGTGCACACCGCGGATTACCGTGGCGCACGAGCTCAGAAGGATCGTGAGGCCCAACGCACCGATTATTTTCGAAAACATCGCGCCAACGTAGTGAGCCAAACCCGACTGGCAACGTCAAAGCGGCACATTGCGAATTTCTTGGTTGGAGCAGGCCTCAATGATGTATTTTGGCGATCTTGTGCGCCGTTTTGTCGCGCAAATATACAATCTAAACGCGACATTAATCTCAGTGCCAGAGCGCCGCAGAAATTCAGCAAGCGGGGCATCGGATGATTCGGAATCCAGCACATCGTGTAGCTCGAAAATCGAATCTGGACGGACGATTATAGCAATGTCGTTAGGTTGTTCCCCTAACGAGCCTTTGCTGACATCAACTGTGTCGATCGCGACTCTTCGAACCCAAGGTTACCCGTCGAGAGCGCGAGTAGGAGAGGCCGACGGTGCCAATGGTTTTTCAGGGACGTGCCGGCACGAAACTCTGATCGAAGCCCTGGCGCCTTCGGGATCTCGAAATATCTCACACACTATTTGGGCCGGATTCCCCCGAACGAGGCAATTGGCAGGCACATCCCTCAAAACAACCGAACCAGCGGAAACGACTGCACCCTCGCCGATTGTTACGCCGGCTACAACCAAGCTACCGATTGCAATCCAGCTTCCCTGACGAATGAGAATTGGCGCAACCTTGAGCTTGAAATCTTCCCGTCGAAAATCGTGACTTCCGGTAGAAAGGTAACAACGTCGGGCGAGGCAAACATTCGATTCGATCGTAACCTGCGCCAGGCTTTGAATCCCAACATCATCTCCGATCCAAACATGATCGCCAACGGTGAGGCGCCACGGTTAGGAGATATAAACGTTGCTGCCAAAGAGCACGCCCTTCCCAACTCTGGCACCAAAGGCGCGAAGGAGAGCGGCGCGGAAACGTGCCGCCTTGGGAAAGGGATTTTGAAAGAAAACAGAGGATACCAACACCCATAACCTCCGTTTCCACCGGGGCGCGCCACAATCGAAATCCGACATATCGTAGATCCCCAGATTAATGGACGCGGACATAAACAAATAATTAGCAAGTCGAACGCCGCAACTGCCAAAATCATCGAGCCGGAGTCAGCGGCCCTCCCCCACCGTTGCCGAGGTTAAACTAGAGTGTAAACTACGGCGCAAAGTGGGCGGTTAGCTCAGTGGTAGAGCGGCTGGTTTACACCCAGTAGGTCGGGGGTTCGAAACCCTCACCGCCCATTTTTTTGCTGGTGAAAGGTTCCGTAGATTTGCCGAGAGTTTTGCTCAATCTACGGGCGGCTTCGGCAAATTTTGCCCGGTTTGGGCAAAGGCAATCGATCCAACGAAGAGAAGCGGCAGGATGAGGGGCGTCTTCCACATTGAAACTCTAGCAATTCTTCTTCGCTTTAATAACAAGCGGGAACAATCGTTGCGCGACCGGACCTAGCGCAGAGTACAGATGATACGGAAGCACCGTGCATCGCCCCGAAGGGAAATGTCTTCGCATGTCCAGGACCCAGCGCGAAAGCGCGTTTCTCCGAATCATATCAAGATTAGATAAGGTGAACTAAACCCAGTTCGTCCAATTATCGTTAGTAATCCGGCGCGAGATTCTTCCGCCAAACGCGACTATCGCCACCCCGTCAGAATTGCACCCATGATCGCGCAACCGACAACATGGTAAACCGGTATCGATGGCCCAGACTCTACGCGGTGGCGACTGCCAGACGTAAGTCATCGTCAATGCTGTTGCAAAAGCCGAGACCTACACCCGCGCCAATTTTCAAGCTGCGTAACAAATCAATGTGGCGGTACTCTACTTGATGGAGTACTCGGGCACAAGGGCTGCAAACAAATTGCAGATTAGTGTAACAATTAATTTTGTCGCGATGCCACTCTGACCAGGCTGGCCCAATTTGATGCCGTGTTGTTCAATTCGCCGCGCGCCACGCCTTACTAAATAGAACCGAATACCAGATCGCACCCACAAGCCAATAGGGCAGTCCTGCACAGAAAACTGCAAGCCAGTTCATGTCGCCATAGTCCAACACGCCGCAGTCCATGGCCGGCATTGTGGAGCCCAGAGGTTGAATAAGACAAAGGCAAACGGTGGCATCGGTCCGAGCCGGGCTGGCGTTTACGGAACGGCTAATCCGCAATGTCGCCCGCTAATCTTTGTAAGGATCAACGATATCGCGCCCGGCCATCGCCACACCGAGAGGACGCAACGTGTGTAGAACACGAATTGTCCCGGCGTGCGCGGCCAAAACATCCGGCAAACGCCGATATGCTTGTGGTGCTTCGTCCACATCGCCGCCGCGTAACTCCACTCCGCGATCTGCCACCCATTTCAGCATCTCGTCGTGACGCACCAAGCCATCGCGCCGGATTCGCTTCTTCCCTACCCGCTCGAATTTTCCTTTCGCCGCCGTGCGGGACATGATCCGTCCCGCGCCGTGCACGGTCGAGTAAAGAGCCTTACGCGACTCATCGGAGTCGATTCCCTCAATGATCACTGCATCGTCACCCATGCTGCCGCCGACAAACCCGCGCTGCCCCGGAAAGGCCGGCGTCGCACCTTTGCGCACGATCCACCAGTTTTCGCCATCATGTTTCTCAAGCCAGGCGAAATTGTGATGATTATGTACTTCATCCAAGATTTTCGCGCCAAGTATTTCGCGAACGACGTGCCGCGCCACTGCTTCCCGCCCGGCATAAGCATATTTCCCGGCCAGTCCCATTCCCGTTAGATAATCGGTGCCGATCTCCGAATCTACCGACACCACCGTTGGCGGCACGTCCATGCCGTCCTTTCCGCCGGCCGCTTTCAAAAAATGCGTGGCCGTTTTGTGTCCGAGTCCGCGCGATCCAAAATGCACACCTACCCAAACGCGCTCCTGTTGGTCGGCGAAAATATCAACATAGTGATTTCCGCCGCCGACAGTGCCGAGCTGATCGCGCGCCATCTCCTTAAGTCCTGAGATCGGTGCAATCTTCCATGCTTCGTCGTCGAACAATTCATGATCGACTCGCGTTTTCGCTTTTCGCCCGATGCCGAAGGAAATGTCCCGCACGATGTCGTCCATGATCGATTTGATTTTTGAGGCGACGTCACTGCCCTTCGCGTCGGTGAGAATGGCGAGATTGCCGCATGCGATATCGAAGCCAACTCCGGAAAGCGAAATTTTGTCTTTGTAAGCGACAACTCCCCCAATCGGTTGCGCGTAACCTTTATGGCCGTCCGCGCAAAGAACTCCGCACTCGCCACCAGCGTCAATACAATTCTTGATTTGCCGCAGCGTCCCGTAGCGAGCACCCCTACAACGCGCTACTCCATATTCAGTACCCCCCCGATTGGGAAATCTCTTCGCACTGGCAGAAACGCCTTTTTTATGGGATTTTTTGTAATTTTATGATCGAAGTGCGTCATCTCTCCGGCGATCAATACGAAGTCAGAGTCACCGACGAAACCGCCACGACTCATCAGGTCACATTGAGGGAAGCTGATCGGGTTCGACTGGGCGGGGCAGATATCTCCGGGGATACGCTGATCGCAGAAAGTTTCCGTTTCCTGCTGGAACGCGAACCGAATACCAGCATCCTGCGGAAGTTCGAATTGCCGGTGATCGGAACTTATTTTCCGGAATACGAGCAAGATATTCGAAAACGCGTTGCCCAACGTTAACCCCCGGCGGAGTGGCCTGCGTCATCTCTGCGCTCGCCGGCGCTCGCCCTCCATGTAAACATGAAACGTGACTACGGTGATCGACAAAGACCAGCACACGCGACGCTGGACCGCGCTTCCCGAACGCGGAACTTCCACGGCCTTGCGATCAATTCATTGGACCGCGAGAGTCTTCGGTCGCTCGGTCGCGCGCTTACTACTATTTCCGACTACCCTTTACTTCTTGCTTAGCGCGCACGCCGCCCGGCGCGTGTCTTATGAATATCTGGGGCGCGTGCGGGGCCGCCCAGCTCACTGGTGGCATGTGTTCCGCCATCTCTACTACTTTGCCGCGACCATCCTGGATCGTGTTTACCTTCTTACAGGCGAATTCCATCACTTCGACTTCAAATTTCATCAACGCGAATTACTTCACCGGCAGGTGGAACGCGGGCAGGGCTGCATTCTGCTCGGCTCGCATCTTGGTAGCTTTGAAGTGTTGCGCGCGCTCGGTGTGACGCGTGCAGAATATCCACTCAAAGTCCTGATGGACATCGTGCACAACGAAAACCTCACGCGCTTTCTCGACGCGTTGAATCCGGAGATTGCTGGCACCGTTATCGTGCCCGATCGACCGGATACGTTGATTAAAGTGAAGGAAAGCCTGGATGCGGGTTTCTTGATAGGAACATTAGGCGATCGACCGACGAGCGATGGTAAGACTGCGCAATGTCAATTCCTCGACGGCCCAGCTACGTTTCCGATCGGCGCTATCGTGATTGCGGCCATGATGCATTGCCCCGTCATCTTGTTCTTCGGCCTTTATCGCGGAGGCAATTGCTACGAAATCTATTTCGAAAAATTCGCTGACGAAATCAGGCTGAATCGCGAACATCGGACCGAAGACATCCAGCATTGGGCGCAGCGCTACGTCGATCGTCTGGAATATTATACCCGGCTCGCCCCTTACAATTGGTTCAACTTTTATCCCTTCTGGGATTGATTCTTTGTAGCACAGGCGTCTCGCCTGTGGGGCCAACGGGCATCTTGCCCGTTGATTCACCTACGACACGGGCTCGCATGAGCTCGCCCCTCCAATTACAATTCAATACGCTTAGCGTTTGATCACTCTCCGACTATACCCGGTCATCGTTTTCGATTAATCCGGACCAACAATTGTAGGGCGTCGGCGTCAGACGCCATCTAGATTAGTGGCGTTTCATAGAAACGCTCTACAATTCACGTCGTGCCCGAATGACTCCGCGCATCGATAAATCGGAAATCCGCACCCTCATTCCACACTCCGGCACAATGTGTCTTTTGGATGATGTGGTTCGCTGGGATGACGAATCGATTGTTTGCACCACCAACACGCATCGCGACGCAAATAACCCGCTGCGGCGTGGCGGCCAGCTCTCCGCTGTGCATGCGCTCGAGTACGGTGCGCAAGCCGCCGCCATTCATGGCGGACTACGAGCACGCGCTGCCGGCACGACCGCACCGCCGTGTTATCTCGCCGCGCTGCGTGACGCGCATCTGCATGTCGCCCGTCTCGATGATCTCGCGTCGCCGCTCCAGGTTCGCGCTCAACGCTTGTTCGGCGACGCCGGCAACACCATCTACCAATGCTTGATCTCAGCTGACGGCACTCTCGTCGCGGACGGACGGGTCACAATCATGCTGCGTGCATAATCGTGAAGCACACCGAGAAAATCCTCCAATCACATCACGATTCCGCCGTCGACGCAGAGAACCTGTCCGGTGATATAACTCGCTTCCTCCGATGCCAAAAACGCGACCGCCGCTGCGATTTCCTCCGGCGTGCCCACTCGTTTTAGCGGAATCTTATCCTGGATCGATTTCTGAATCTCGTTAGACAACACGTTCGTCATATCGGTCGCGATGTACCCCGGCGCGATTGCGTTCACTGTAATGCTGCGGCTCGCCAACTCTTTCGCGAGCGCTTTGGTGAAACCAATCAGGCCGGCCTTGCTCGCAGCGTAATTGGTCTGCCCCGCATTGCCAATAATTCCGATAACGGAGCTGATATTAA
>QHPU01000120.1 GCA_003219175.1 Verrucomicrobiota bacterium
GGATACCCTCCATTTCATTCGCGGGAATTTGACGACGAATGGCGGCTTCCACTTCGTCAACCAGCTTGGCGGTTTGCTCGATCCGTGTCGCAGTTGGCGCCCGCACATGCAATCGAAACGTCCCGGCATCCACCGCGGGAAAGAAATTTTGGCCGAGGAAGGGAACGAGTAACCATGTTGCAACACAAAAGGACAAGAACCCAGCGGTGAAAGCCGCTCTGTTTCCTAGCACGGTGCCTAACAAGTTCGCATAAGCCCCCCTAAAGCGATCGAACGCTTTTTCAAAACCTTGCTGAAGGGCAACCAGCGGCCGGATCCAAAACGGGACGTGCGTTGCGGCGGCTCGGTCGTGGCGGCGACGCTCGAACCACATGATCATCGTTGGCACTAGCGTGCGCGAAAGCACATAGGAAGAGATCACGGCGAACATCACGGCTTCGGCCAGAGGCACAAAGAGATAGCGCGCCACTCCGGACAGGGAAAACATCGGGACAAAGACAATGCAGATACAGAAAGTTGAAACCATTGCCGGCAACGCGATTTCACCGGCGCCTTTCAGAATTCCATCTTCAAGTTTTTCCCCTGATGCCAGATGGCGCTCGACGTTTTCGATTGTCACCGTGGCATCATCCACCAGGATCCCGACGGCCAGTGCCAGACCGCCAAGCGTCATGATGTTGATCGTTTCGCCGAGCAGGCTCAGGATTGCCAGAGATGACAACACCGACAGTGGAATGGATACCGCAATGATGAGTGTGCTTCTCCATGAACCGAGAAAAAGCAAAATCATCAGCGCGGTCAAAGCAGCTGCGATCACACCTTCCCTAACGACGCCGCTGACCGCCGCCTTCACGAACACGGATTGATCGGCGAATTGTTTTACCTGGATGTCGCTCGTCACGGTCTTGAGAATGTTGGCCATGGCAGCCTTCGCGCCCGCCGCTACGGAAAGGGTGGACGCGCTGCCATTTTTGAAAATACTGAGCAGCGTGCTGCGGACACCATCCTGGCGAACGATATTTTCCTGCGGGAAATAGCCATCACGCACTTGGGCAACATCGCTGATGTGAATCACGGTCCCGCCGACACTTTTTATCGGCAGGTTGTTTAACAGATCGATTCGTGGCGGGTTAACGTTTAGATCAATGGGCACTTCTTTTCCGCCGATCTTGGCCGTGCCGCTTGGATAGGTTAAAGAGCCGTTGCTGATGGCCGTGACGACATCGGATTCGACAAGGTTGTTTGCCTCCAGCGCCTTCAGATCAAGATCGACCGAAACTACCCTTTGCTTCCCGCCATACGGGTACGGTATGCTAACTCCCGGCACACTGATCAGACCGACGCGAATCTGGTTCAAGGCGATGTCGAAGACCTGCTGCTCGGAAAGCTTGGTGCTGCTAATTCCGAACTGAAGAATAGAAACCGTAGACGCGCTGTATTGGATGATCAGTGGCGGAGTCGTTCCGGGCGGTAACTGTTTCAAAATAGTTTGCGACACGGCGGTCAGTTGAGCCACCGCGGTCGAAGGGTTCGTGCCCTGTTGAAAGAAAACTTTGATTACGCCAAAGCTGTCATAGGAGGTTGACTCGATGTGCTCGATATTGTCGACCGTAGTCGTCAGCGCGCGTTCCTCACCGTAAACTAGCCGTTGCGCGATCTGGTCGGCCGGCAATCCGGTGTAACTCCAAATCACACTGACCACCGGAATATTGATAGCGGGAAAAATATCAGTCGGCGTCTTGGTGATGACAAAAGGCGTCATCAAGAGCAGCAGCAGCGCCGCCACAACAAATGTGTAGGGTCGGCGGAGAGCTAAGCGAACAATCCACATAACGCGCCTCCGATCTGGCCATGGATAGATGCGTTCGCCTTCATGCGCAATCGCAAACTCGCTCCGCGATCAACAAACCGCTCGCACACATGGGTGGGACTTTTTTCTGTCGCAAGCGAGGTCGTCGGTACTCCCTCGTTCGAGATAGATCTCGAAGGGGCGACACGCAGGCAAAGCGCGCGCCCAACTTACTCCGAATGGGGCGCGCATCATTGCCGCTGATTGTCGTCCCTCATCCACGACGGTAAAGGCTGACGTTGTCGGAGCGTCAGATGGCTAGTGGCCCTTCCACTCGCGGCTTTCGCGTCTCAACACGGTGTCGGAACACGCTCGCCGCCGCGGCGACGACCCCAACAGTGATGACGAACGGCAGCAGAGGAGCGTAGAGGGGCGCATGAATAAGGAGTAGGCTGCCGGCTGTTGCGCCAATAACCAAAGAGACAAGCACGCCGCGCAATCGGCTGTGCTCTTCACTGGTCAAGGATCTATTATAGGCCCAGTCACCGACAAAGAAGATGAAGGTAGCTGTCGCAGCAGTCGTAAATATGCCGCCCACGTTCAGCTGACGAACCGCGGCGCTCTGGTTTCCCATCGCCAGGGCCCAGATGGCCAGGAGAACAGGAATAACACTGGCACCAGGCTGGCCACCGGTCGCGAACCATATCGCTAGGAAGCAGAGATGCGCCAGCAGCGAGATGCTGAGGGCGAAGGTTGTCTCCCGTGGCCAGACGGCGCCATTCGATTGCTGGTTCTTATCCGCGGCGGATTCCTCGGAGCGCCGGACAATTCTTGTAGCGATATAGATGCCACCCGCAAAGCCGGCCATCGATGCCAGGACTGATACGATATTAGGAGCGCTAGGGTAGCCCGCGATCGCCATTCCCAGAAACGCGACATTCCCGGTCATAAACGCAGTAAAGATCTTTCCCAAAGCGAGGAAGCTAATTGCGTCTACCGCGCCCGATGAAACGGTGAGCGCGGCGAGTAACCCGTTACGGACTTTGACGTCGTTGACCTGCCGCTCAACTCTTCCGACAGGTGCTATCAAAGGTGTTGTTACAGATTGTGTGCTCATATCTTGATTGCTTTCTGTTCGGCACATCTTGCCGGAGCGTCTTGTTAGGCGCTCCAGGCAAGAGTGTGCAGTTACTCACATGTGATGATTACCTAACGAGCGGTTCGTTTTTCGGCAGCCTGGCGATGAACTTATCGTCCACGTTGAGATGTGCCTTAACCAACTCTGGTGGCAGCACACCCATCCATTGCGCCAGCGAGACGTCCGCGTAATGATCGGAGCGGAACAAGGCAAGGAAGATGAGTGGCTCATCGCCTGTGTTCTCGACATAGTGGCCCATGTCGCGAGGAACGTATCCGACGTCACCCGCCTGGTAGTCGAACGTGCGGGACTTACCGCCGGAGGCGAAGACGCTCATGCGCCCTTGGCCGGAGAGATAGTACTGCCATTCGTCGGCGTTCGGGTGCCAATGAAGCTCGCGGATCGCGCCCGGTTCGACTTCGATTCGCGCGGCCGCGATCGTTTTCGACACGCTGAAATTGCGCGAGTCGGTGATGCGGACCGAACCGCCAGGCGCCTTGGTCGGCTCCTGCGCCAACATATGCCACGTGTAAGACTGCCGCGACTGCTTGGCGGGTGGTGGCGGCGCGTCCTCGCTCAGCGACGGCGGCACTTTACCCGCGAACATGTAACGACTGTGCCCGATGTCGGTCGGGAGCGCGTCGAAGGCGGATTTGTCGACACCAAAGTTTTTGGCCAGGACCTCCCGCGGGGTGTGCGCGAACCAATCGCAGATCAGGAAGGTCTCGTTCTCTGAGAAGTCGCCGCTGTCGAAAACAAGCAGGAACTCAACCCCGTCCTCGAGAGCTTGGATCGAATGTGGCAGGCCCGAGGGGAAGTACCAAAGGTCGCCGGCGCTGACGTCGTCGATAAAGAGACGGCCCTCCTCGTCAAAGAGCGAGACGCGGCAGCTGCCTTTGATCACGTAACCCCACTCGGATTCCTTGTGCCAGTGCAACTCGCGGATGCCGCCGGGTTTAAGGCGCATGTTTACGCCGGCGATCTCCGTGCTGATCGGCAGCTCGCGTGTCGTCGTCTCGCGGGCCCAGCCGCCGCTGAGGACGCGATTGTGCGACAACGCAAAAGGCCACTTGAAATTCGGCACCGTGCCGGCGTCGGTAGTGGGCGCGATCAGCGAATCGGGGTTCTGACGCTCGATGGGCACATTGCGCGGGCCCAAGATGGATGCGCCGCGGTTGCCCGCGATCGGCTCGGGGTTGCCGTTACCGTTCTTAGTTATCTGTCTTTTCTTGTTGTTGGTTTGGATTTTCACGTTGGTTCAATTAGTTAGTTTAGTTAGTTAGCTAGTTGGCTTGGTTAGTTAGTTTATTGTTACTTAGCGTTCTCAAGCTTTCGGAGGCCGACATTTCAGAAAATGTGAATCGAACGCATTGTGCTGGTTTGGAAGATCAATTGATTGGATGCAGCTCGCGCCAAACACCCGCCCAATGCCAACGATACTTGTGGTCGCGGTAGAGGCTGCGGAGATGCAATACGATCCGATCGAAACGAGTGAGATCTCCTGATTTGGCG
>QHPU01000121.1 GCA_003219175.1 Verrucomicrobiota bacterium
TTAAAGTATTGAAAACAATCGCGACCTCTTCGGTTAACTCCGGAGCCGAAGTCAGCAAGCTGAAATCGGTGTAAGTACGTGCGGTGCGATGGTGATAGTTTCCCGTACCGAGATGCACATATTGACGGAGCCGATCGGAATCGCGTCGTACCACCAGCAACGCTTTGCAATGCGTTTTCAGTCCGACTACGCCATAGACCACATGTGCGCCGACTTCCTCGAGTTGTCGGGCCCAACGGATATTGGCGGCTTCATCGAAGCGCGCACGCAATTCGACCAGGGCCGTTACCTGCTTGCCATTGTTGGCCGCTTCGATCAGCGCCTCGACGATGGGCGAATCACCGCTCGTGCGATAAAGCGTGATCTTGATCGCGAGCACCTGAGGATCGGTCGCTGCGCTCTCGATAAACCGGACGATGGAATCGAAGCTTTCGTAGGGATGATGGAGCAAAATGTCCTGTTTTCGCATCACTTCGAAAATGTCGGCATGCGGTGGTAGCGCCGGATCGGTCGCGGGCTGGAAAGGCCGGTCCTTTAGTTTGGCAAAGGCGTCGTTCGTCACCAGCGGCATGAGATGCGTCATCGAGAGAGGGCCGTTCAGTTTGTACAGGTCCGCCTCCTGCGAATCGAAAAAGGCGAGGAGCAAATCCTTAAAATCAGGCGGACAATCCGCTTCCACTTCCAGACGAACGGCGTTGCCGCGACTCGAACGCCGCAGTTCCTGCTCGATCGTGCGCAACAGATTTTCCGCTTCTTCCTCGTCGATATAAAGATCGCTGTTCCGGGTGACGCGGAATGCGTGGACACTGTCGAGGATCAGGCCGGGAAAAAGTTCCGCGATGTAATGTTTGATGAGGGAGGCGAGGTAAATGTAATCCCAGGGCTCATCGGCGCCCTTGCCGCGCGGCATCAAAATCAAACGCGGCACGACTCGCGGCACCTGCACGATGGCGAGCAGCGTTTCGGCGCCCTGATGCGCCCGTGCTCGCACCAACAAGTTGTGACTCTTATTCAGGAGTTGCGGGAACGGGTGGCTGGCATCAACCGCCAGCGGCGTGAGCATCGGGAAAACTTCTTCCTGAAAATAACGCTTCGCCCAAGCCGCGCGTTTTCCGGTCAACTGCGCGACATCGTGCAGACGGATGCCGTTCTTCGCCAGCGCCGGCATCAGTTCCTTGTTCCAAAGATCGTACTGGGTGGCGACGAGTTCATGCACCAGTCGCTGAATGGCGTTGAACGTTTCGCTGGGCGACATGCCGTCCGGTCCGATCTCGCTCGTCTCGCTCTGGATCTGTTGTTTAATGCCGGCTACGCGAATCTCGAAAAATTCGTCGAGATTGTTGCTGAAGATGGTCATGAACTTGACTCGCTCTATTAAGGGCTGCGTTGGATCCTGCGCTTCTTCTAGAACACGGCGGTTAAATTCCAGCCAGCTCAGTTCGCGATTAATGAAATTGGCCGGATCGGAAAAATCGCGTTCCGGTTGGATGGCGTGGGGCAAGAGGGCGAGCTCGTCGGCGTTCGCTATTTTGGCAGCAGACGTTTGCATGTGGCGTTCCTTATTCAGCTACGCCTCGCTGCATTTTACGTAAGATTCAAGGTCATCCCTCGATCCCGCTGCGAAACCGGGAAGATTACTCCCGGCTCCCTCGACTGCGCTCGGGCTGAGCATGGCTAGGCCGATGCGACGACCTGTTGGTGGCGAATGTCTTCGGCGGCAGCGGCGTAAACCGCGTCTTCGCCGATGTTAGTGGCATGATCGCCGACGCGTTCGAGGTGACGCGCGATAAACATCAAATTGATGTAGCCGCGCAATTGCTCGGGATCACGTGCCATGCGATCGATCAATTGTCGGCTCACTTGCGCGTTCATTTTATCAAGCGCGTCATCCTGAGGAATAATGGCGCGGGCGGCCTGCGCGTCCTCGCGCACATAAGCATCCACGCTGTCGCGGAACATAGACATGGCATGTTCGATCATTGGGTTCAGCAAAAGAATCTCCGGCAACGCGGGATGCTTGTTCAGTTTGCGCGCTTTACGGGCAATGTTGGTGGCTTGATCGGCCATGCGTTCGAGGTTCGAGCTCAATTTCATGGCCGAAACCACGCGACGCAGGTCAGACGCGACTGGTTGGAAACGCAAGAGCAGCTCGATTCCTTCCTTATCAATTTGCTTTTCCAGTTGATCGATCTCCTCGTCATCGGCGATGGCGACAGAGGCGATCTTGTCGTCCCGTTCCATCAGACCTTTGAGCGCGCGATTGAGGCTGCGCTCGGTCTGGCTCGCCATCGTCATGACGTTGTTGCGGAGGTTTTCGAGTGCGTGCTCGAATGTTCCCAAAGTGTGTTTGTTTTCGCTGAGCATAGCTGTTAACCAAATCGCCCGGTGATATAATCTTCGGTCTTACGTTCTGACGGATTACTGAAAATTTTTGAGGTTGAGCCGAATTCGATAAGACGGCCAAGATAAAAGAAGGCGGTGTAATTCGAGCAACGACCCGCTTGCTGCATGTTGTGCGTTACAATCACGATGGTGAAGTTCTCGCGCAACTGGTAAATGAGTTCCTCCACTTTCGCGGTCGCAATCGGATCGAGGGCGCTGCACGGTTCGTCCATCAGGACAACTTCCGGTTCGACAGCGAGGGCGCGGGCGATACAGAGTCGTTGTTGTTGCCCGCCGGATAGTCCGTAGGCGCTGGAATCGAGCCGATCTTTCACTTCGTCCCAAAGCGCGGCGGCGCGCAGACTTTTTTCCACCGCCTCGTTGATGGCCGATTTTTTGGTCGCGCCCAGAACGCGCAGACCGTAGGCCACATTTTCGTAAATCGATCTCGGGACTGGATTCGATTTTTGGAAAACCATGCCGACGCGGCGACGAAGGTCTACGACGTCGACATCGGGCGCATTGATGTTGTAGCCATCCAGTTCAATCGAGCCGGAGGTAATTCGCGCCCCGTCGATCAGGTCGTTCATGCGATTAAAACAGCGCAAGAGGGTGGTTTTCCCGCAACCGGAGGGGCCGATGAAGGCGGTGACCGCGCGCGACGGAATCTCCAGATTGACATCGTAGAGCACCTGGTGCGCGCTGTAGGAGAAATCGACATCTTCGACGCTGATCATGTCCGGCTGGCGCGGTTCGGGTTCGGGCGGTTTTTGCAGTTTCAACGGCGGAGCCGGGTGTGGGATTTCTTCTTTTTCCATTACTACCATGACAGACGTCTCCTGGTTCTTTCACGCAGGACGATGGAGGCGAGAGCAATAGCAAAGACAAGCAGCAGGAGAATGCAAGCTGCGCCGTATTGCATCCGCTCGGTGTATTCGTTCTGCGGAATTTTCGAACTGACAACGTAAATGTGATAAGGCAATGCCATCACGCCTTGAAAAACGAAATCGGTCCAATGCTGAACTTGCCACGGCATCTCGTCACGCAGGGCATAAGCGGCGGTGAACATGATCGGCGCGGTCTCGCCGGCGACCCGACCAATGCCCAGAATGGACGAAGTCAAAATTCCCGGGATTGCATAGGGCAGCACGTTTTTGCGAATGGTCTGCCATTTGGTGGCACCGAGGGCGAGCGAACCTTCGCGCAAACCGTTCGGCACCGCTCGCAGCGATTCTTCACTCCCGGTAATGATGGCAGGTAAAATCATCAGGCCGAGGGTGAACCAGCCAGCCAGGAGTGAGACGTTCCAATGGAAAAAAATCACGAACAAGCCGAAGCCGAACAATCCGAAAACAATTGAGGGCACGCCGGCGAGGTTAAGAATCGCTATACGAATTAGGCGAATAGAACGCGTGTTCTGGCTGTATTCGTTGAGGTAAATGGCGCTGCAAATTCCGACCGCAAGCGCGAAGATCATCGAGCCAACGACCAGCAGGCCGGTGCCGACAATGCAGGGCCAGACTCCGCCGGCGGAGTAGGCCACGCTGGTCGCCTCTACTTCCACCGGATGCTGCGCCTTCCACGCGCGAAATTCTCGATCGCTCAACGTGTATTTTTTTCCCTCGTACTCGAAAACGAAAAGGGTTTGCGGTCCTTGGGTGAAGAAGGGGACGTTGATGAATGGCCCCTGCGTGTTGAAAAGGGTGCGGCTGCCTTTGATTCCGATATCGAGGAAGATGTAGGTCGCCGCTGCCAGAATGGCGTAGGTGGCGAAGCGAAACAACCAGAACGCGGTTGTCTGGGCGATGCGGTTGCGGGCGCGGCGTGATTTGCTCATAGGTTAGCCGATCGACATCCGATAATCCCCCATCTCCTGGGCAATGATGCCGGTCATGGTGTGCACCGGTTGGAAAAATGCGCCCAAGCCTTGCGTGAAATCGGGAATGGCAATCCGGTTTCCAGCGCAAAGCAGCACCACCATGGTCTCACCGATGACACGGCCGAGACCCAGCAAAACAGCCGACACGATCCCGGATAGGGAGGCCGGCACGATCACGCGGCCGATGGTCTGGAGGCGATTGGCCCCCAGTGCGTAGGACGCCTCCTTGAATCCGCGCGGCACATTGCGCAGGGCATCCTCGGCCAGAGTGAAGATTGTCGGCACAGCCATGAGCGCGAGAAGCGAGCCGGCAGTGAAAACATTCAGGCGTTCCGAAATCGGAAAGAAACCAACCCAGTGGAAAAAGCGCGATTGCGAGAGCTGCCGAATGGTTTCGCCGACGACGGCGATGCCGAAAAAGCCGAGCACGACCGATGGAATCGCAGCGATGAATTCGACGTACGGTTTGATCAAGCGTTTCTCGGCCGGGAACGCGATTTCACTTACATAGATAGCCGAGGCGACGCCAAACGGCACTGCAATGGCAAGCGCGACGATCGAGACCATGATCGACCCAACCAGCAACGGAATGATCCCGTACCAATCCTGCCAAAAACTGGCCGTGATCCAATTGCGTCCGAAGAGAAAGCTGGTAACAGCCCGGTAGGCCGGAATCGGAGCAGCTGGATCCCACGACTCCAGCTTTTTCGTGGTGCCGGGCAAAATTGAGAGATAGTTCTCGACTCTTTTCGACCAACTATCGAAAACCCGCTTCGTTTTCGCGTTTTCAAATGTCGGTGGCGTCTTGAGGAGTTCGCGGATTTTTTCGGACATGGCCGAGGAGATTGCGGCGAAGGTTGCGGTGTTCGCGCGCAAGGCTGAGATGGTTGCTGCTTCATCAACTGGAGCGGCCGCGTTGGCGTGCTCCTCCTTTTCACCACTGCGATCAACGTCGCCGGCCCGGAGCGCGAGCGCGTCGCGTAAAGCCACCGCTTTTTCTCCGGCATCGGAAACAAGATCGTTTAAATCCTCAGCCGAATCGCTGAAGGCGGCAGAAAATTGATCGAATCGTGCCAGGGCCTCGGCTGATTCCGTGGCCTGCGCGTTTTTGCGGGTAAGGTTCAATCCGCGGGAAAGGGCGGCGTGGGCATTGGCCGCGTCACGCATGATGTCGACATATTCGAGACCAGCGTGGCGGTACAACCGGATGTTGCGCAAATTCTGTCCGAAAAACCCGAAACCGTCGCGGAAAAGAAAGATGGTGATGAGCGCCAGCACGACAATGGCGATGAGGGCGTTGCTGCCGAAAAAGGCCTTAATAAAATCGTCCGCCCGCCAACGGCGAACGGCCTGCGGAGCGACCATTGGGGGCGCAGCGACAACTTCAGCCATCC
>QHPU01000049.1 GCA_003219175.1 Verrucomicrobiota bacterium
CCGCTTTGCCCCACGATGGAGTTAAACCTTTATTATTTTTCGTTAACTGGCGCCAATCGCCCAAAGGTCCGGACCATATCTCGGGCGGAGTTTCATAGTTGTTTCGCACCGCGGCCGCGAACTTTCCATCTTTGGAAATAGTGAAGTTAGGGAAGTTACCGAAAGCATGAACATGTTCCGGCGCCTGCCAGATTGTTCGGACTGAATTATCGGCGAGGTCCGAGCCGGATCGGCGGAGAGTCAATTCCGAAATCGCGCTGCCGCCGCCAACGACTTCTGTAACAATGATTCGGTCCGGGGTCTGCCAAAAGAGCGAACTGATCGAGGTCTTGCGATCTTTGGTGCGATTCGAAAATTTTTGGCCATCGGCGGCGATGGTAAACAAATCGCCGCCATGGAATCCTTCGTCGCTCATCAAACCTTCAATAAAGGCGACGGCTTTCCCGTCGGGCGACCAGCGCGGAACTGCGACCTGAAGGGTGGGCTGATAAATGGAAGTCGCATCGCCTTTGGCAACGTCGAAGATGTAAATCTGCGCAATCCACCAGTTGTTGTCGCCTGGTCCCGGAGCGGCGGTGGCGACAAAGCTTGTGTCGTCGGGCGACCAATCGTAGTCGTAGACGTGGAGGTTGGGCGGTGAAACCTGGCGTAATTGGCCAGTAGGGAGGTCGAGAATGGCGATCCGCTGGTTGTGGATGGCGGTATCGATAATGCCAGTGGTGGGGGGTGCGGCCATGAGAGGGCCACCGCCTCCCGCGTCCTCTATATATAGTACCGCGATCCGCCGGCCATCATGCGACCAGCGCGGCCGAGCGGCGTACCCCTTCACATGAGTAAGCTTTTTCGGATTCGACCCATCGGCGTTGAGCGTCCAGAGCTGTTTCTGGTGTTTTTCGCCCGCATCGGAAAACAGGGCGAGCGTCTTGGAATCGGGCGACCACGCCGGCTCGGCATCGATCCGCTCGCCTGAGCTTTTGAGATCGATTGGAATCGCCGGAGCATTGCCGGATGTTAACTGAATATAAGTTTGTTTCGGGGTGGTGGCGGCAGTGGATTGGATCCAGGCGACACGCGAGCCATCGGGGGACAATGCGACGTCACCATAAAGGACGGTCCTCCCCAATTGTTCGGTTAGCTGTTTGGTTTGGGCTAGCGACAACGTCGGAATTATCAACGCTGAGAGAAATGTGCCCAGCCGAAATTGCTTCATATGTTCATGCTGGCAGGGCGATCGTGATTGGCAAGGATTTGGGCGGGTTTGCGAACAGTGACACGTGAGAAAAGATCGAACACGCAACGCCAAAGAGGCAGCTTCTGAAAAAGCCTTTACTGTGACGATTTAACAAATCGAATGTTCAACGCGACCGTCCGAAGCGCGATCACCTTGCCACCCACCGCACTGCGAGAAGGCAAATGTCATCTTCGAATGTACTTTTACCGGCAAAGAAACGCGCATCGTTCTCCACATTCTCGAGTAGGTTTTCCGGCGGCGTGGCGTTGCGCCGCAGGCTGTCGATCAGTCGCTCAACTCCGAAAAGTTGGCCGTCATCTTGTTCGGCTTCAATAAGCCCATCGGTGAAGAAGAGTACGCAATCGTTGGGCGCGAGCTCTACTGCCGCGGTTTGATAGCGTGCCTTGGGTAGAAGGCCGAGGACAGAGCCCCTTTGGTTATTTGGGGGGCACAACGGACGCACCTGCCGCTCTCGCTAACGAGATGCAGGGGACTGGGGTGTCCGGCGTTCGCCACGCGAAGCTGGCCGGTGGCGGCATCAATCGTACAATACACCGCCGTGACGTATAGAGTGGTATCGATCTGCCGAAGAATGCTGGCCAGCTCATGGTTCAATTCGGCCAGAAGAAAGTCGGGCTCAGCCGCGCGAGGTCCAAGCGCTTCGATCAGGGCTCGCAACATGGAAGTGATCAATCCGGAACGCACGCCGTGACCCATGACGTCGCAGATGAAAACGCCAGTACACGAATCGGAAATGCGGCTAATGAAAAAGAAATCACCGCCGACCATGCTGGCCGGTCGATACCGGTGTGAGAATTGAAGCTCCCTTTTATCATCACAGAAGCGCGAGTAGTTAAAGGACATCAGCGCCTGCTGCAGCTCCATCGCCATTCGGAGGTCAGTTTCCATCTGCTCGTTCTTGCTGCGGATTTCCTGTTCCTTATCGACTAGGTCGTTGATGTTTGCGCGCAGCAATGCGTTTTGCACTTTGAACAATGTTTGTGTCGTAATCAGGCCCAGAAACGATTCGCGTTCATCGACGAACAGGACATCGTCGTAAAAGGCGTCATCTGTGCGCGCGAACATTTTTCGCAGCGCATTTTCAATCGGGGTTGTGACCGAGACTCGGGTTTCGTGGGGCGAAAGATGCATTCCAATCGGTTTGCGCGCCCAGAGCGCAAATCCGTACCGTCCACCTAACAACTCACTGAGGCGATGGCCAGAGGTCGACGTCCTCCGGCCGCATCGAAGCCGGCAGAGGAAACGGGCGAACTTCGATCTTGCGCGTCCTGTCTTCGTCTACGTCGGACTGCACACGTCGACTTTATCAAATTCCGACAGAACGATTGTTACAATTTCGTGACAAAATTACTTGAACATTTTTGTTGCTTAGGAAACCAATTATACTAGAATAGTTTTCTTAGTGCTGTATGGCGTTGCGACCTCAGCCGAAAAAAACAGGCAGCATGAAATCGCGGGAACTTCATGAGGAATTACGGCGGCGGATTCTCAATCTGCCGGGTGTGATGGAGCGCCAAAATGCGGGCATCCACGAAGACGCCTTCTTTGTCGGACCCACCATGTTTATGCACATCCACGGTCACGGTCATTGCGACATTCGACTAGCGATTTCCGATCAGGCGCGAGTTCTGGCCGAAGGCAAAGCGCGTCCACACCGCTGGGCGCCGGGACAAGGCTACGTGACGTTAGTGGCACGTGATGAAGACGATTTGGGGCGGGCGATGCAGCTCATTCGGATGTCCCACGATTATTTTTCCAACAAACGGCAGCAGTGACGCGCCTCAACAAATCGGAGTTCCGAAATCGAAGGAACGACTCTGTCCGACAACGAATTGTCGAAGCGGCGCGAGCGCACTTTTTTAGTCACGGATTTCGGAGCGTGACGATGGATGATCTGGCGGAGGAACTTGGGATTAGCAAAAAAACGCTCTACGCGCATTTCCCAGGCAAGATCGATCTGCTCGAGGCGGTGCTGGCCAATAAGTTCGCCAGCGTGGAAACGACACTGAAGGAAGTGACGCGCGCATATCCGCGCGATTTCCCGGCGACACTGCGCGAATTGCTGGCCGGAACGCAACGTGAACTGGACGAAATCAAGCCACCGTTTGTGCGGGATATGCGGCAAAAAGCGCCGCAGGTGTTCAAAGTTGTGGAACAGCGCCGAGCTGCGTTGATCGGAAATTATTTCGGCAAACTTTTCATCGAGGGACAGCGTGCCGGAATGGTTCGGAAAGATGTTCCGGCCAAACTGATCATCGAAATTCTCCTGGCCATGGTCCAGGCGATTATGAATCCGCCAAAGATGGAAGAGTTAGGGATGATGCCGAAAGAAGGTTTTAGCGGAATTCTCAAGATCGTGCTTGAAGGCGCGCTTACCAGGAAAGGACGCAAAGCATGAATGCGGCGTTCAATTATCGGCGAATCCGGTTGGTTGCAATCTCGTTAGTAATCGTGGCTTTCTTGAGCAGTTGTAGTGATCCGTCGACGGATCGGTTTCAGGGGTATGTCGAGGGCGAGTTCGTGTACGTAGCGTCGCCCCTGGCCGGGCAGTTGGAGACGTTGTCGGTGCAGCGTGGCCAACAGGTAACGACTGGACAACCACTTTTCTCGTTAGATGAAACGGCCGAAAAAGCAGCGCGCGATATGGCCGAGGCCGCCCTTGTACTATCGGAAGCAGAATTCAAACGTCAGTCGGAGCTTCTTCGCCGAGGACCGGCTTCGGCGCAGGATTATGATCGCGCGCGGTCAACCCGAGACCAGGACCGACAACGACTGACTCAGGCGCAGTGGAATTTTGATCAGAAAAAACAGGCGGCACCACAAGCGGGGCTTGTTTACGACACACTCTTTCGCCAGGGCGAGTGGGTTGCAGCTGGAAAGCCAGTGGTCGTGCTTTTGCCTCCGCAAAACATCAAAGTGCGGGCATTCGTTCCGGAAACACGCGTCGGGTCAATTCACTACGGTGACCCCGTCCAGGTGACGGTGGACGGCGTGGGAAAAGCTTTCATCGGCAAAGTGAGCTACATCTCGCCGCGCGCGGAATACACGCCGCCCGTTATCTACAGTCGCGAAAGCCGGGAGAAACTCGTCTTCATGGTTGAATCGGTATTCGATCCGCAGGTGTCCACGAATCTGCATCCCGGTCAGCCGGTAGACGTCGAATTCAAGTCGGAATGAGAAACGGCGAAGCAGTTATTGAGGTTCGGGGCATGACAAAACGTTTTGACGAGCTTACTGCGGTCGATCACGTCGATCTCACGGTGCGCGCGGGCGAAATCTACGGGTTCCTCGGCCCGAACGGTAGCGGCAAGACCACGTTTCTCCGCATGCTGTGCGGATTGCTTCGCGCCGATGACGGCAACGGACAGGTTCTGGGCCATGACGTGATTGCGGAAAGTGAAGCAATCAAACGCGAGGTCGGTTACATGACCCAGCGATTCAGTTTCTGGGAGGATTTAAGCATCGAGGAGAATCTCGATTTTGTTGCGCGCATCTACGGCGTGAAGAACAGGCAAGCGGCAGTGCGGCAGAGCCTTGACGAACTTGGGCTGACGCAACGCAAGACTCAACTCGCCGGGCAGTTGTCGGGCGGCTGGAAACAGCGTCTCGCGCTCGCAGCCTGTCTTATTCATCGGCCGAAATTGTTGTTGTTGGATGAACCGACGGCCGGGGTTGACCCAAAAGCGCGACGCGATTTCTGGGAAGAAATTCATCAGCTCGCGGCCGAGGGGCTCACATTTCTCATTACTACGCATTACATGGATGAAGCGGAACGTTGCCAGCGGCTAGCCTATATCTCGAAGGGCAAATTGCTCGCGGATGGTACGGTCGACGAAGTAATCTCGCGGGTCGGACTGACGACATGGTCGGTGCGCGGACCAGATTTGTCGCAACTAGCTGACCAACTGCGTGAGACTCGCGGGGTGCAACAAGCAGTTGCCTTCGGAAATTCGCTGCATGTCAGCAGCAACAATGCGTCCGAGCTGGAACACGCCATCGCGCCTTTTCGCCATGAGCCGTACCAGTGGCAGCAAATTCCATCAGGATTGGAAGACGCTTTCATTAGTTTGATGGATGACGGCAAATCATGAAAAGGCATCCCAAATTTTCGTTTCAGCGCCTCGTCGGCATTATTTCGAAGGAATTCCTGCAGATGCGGCGGGACCGACTGACCTTCGCCATGATGCTTGGCATTCCGCTGATTCAACTCACGCTGTTCGGCTACGCCATTAATTCTGATCCGCGCCATCTGCCCGCGGCGGTGCTTTTGGCCGATCAGGGCGCGCAAGGTCGAACGTTGCTTTATGCGATGAAGAACAGCACCTACTTCGATTTCGTCCGGGAAGTGAAGACCGAAGCTGAAGGATACAACTTGCTTGCCCGGGGGCAGGTGCAGTTTGTCATCAATATTCCGCAAAATTTCAGCCGCGACCTTTTGCGGGGTGATCGACCTGCTCTGTTGGTCGAGGCGGACGCAACGGATCCGGCCGCGACCGGAATCGCGCTCGGCTCATTGCCGCCGCTGTTTGATGCAGCTTTGCAGAACGATTTGAAAGGGCCGCTGGCTTCGCTCAGCTCGACGAGCGGGCCAATCGATCTACGGGTGCACGCCCTCTACAATCCCGAAGTCGTCACTCAATACAATATCGTGCCCGGTCTCATGGGCGTGATTTTAACCATGACTATGGTCATGATCACCGGCCTCGCCATTACGCGCGAGCGTGAGCGCGGGACGATGGAAAATCTCCTTTCGATGCCGACACGGCCGAGCGAAGTTTTGGTTGGCAAAATCGTGCCTTACATTCTCGTTGGATACATTCAAGTCTCGGTCATTCTGATCGCGGCCCGCTTTCTTTTCCACGTTCCGATGCAGGGCAGCATTCTTCTTCTGTTGCTGGTGGCGTTTGTCTTCATTGTCGCGAACCTGGCGATGGGCATCACTTTTTCCACCATCGCCAAGAACCAGTTACAAGCGGTGCAGATGGCGTTTTTTGTTTTTCTTCCATCGATATTGCTTTCCGGGTTCATGTTTCCTTTTCGCGGAATGCCGCACTGGGCGCAGGTAATCGGGGAAGCTTTCCCCCTCACTCATTTTCTGCGCATTGTCCGGGGCATTTTGTTGAAAGGGAATGGCCTGATCGATGTCAGTCTCCAGCTTTGGCAGATAGCGCTTTTCGCTCTCATCGTCTTGGCCATTGCAGTCAAGCGTTACCGGCAGACGCTTGATTAGAAAAGGTAATTGCCGGGGCGGGTAAAAATTTTGTTTGCATTGCCAATTTCGTGTGCTAGATATTTAACCAGATGGTTAAATATAATTCGAGAACGCTTGATCGCACCTTTGCCGCTCTGGCGGATCCGACCCGGCGGCGAATCCTGGCGCAACTGACAGGGGGTGACCGGTGCGTAACCGATGTGGCCCGGCGCTATAACATGTCGCTCCCAGCCATCTCGAAACATTTGCGCGTGCTGGAGAAGGCGGGATTGCTCCGGCGGCGACGTTATCGGCGCGACGGCCGTATTCACGAAATGCAATTGCAGGCCAGGCCGTTGAAACAGGCGGCGCAGTGGGTCGAGGAATATCGCAAATTCTGGGAAGGATCACTCGATCGCCTGGCCGCGTATTTGGAGAAAACGAATAAACAACCGCAAAAGAAAGGAGCAGCGTAACCAATGTGTCCGGCATGTGTGGCAAGCGCGGGATTGATGGCTGCCGCCGCTGGTGCGACATCGAGTGGAGGCGTGGCCTTGCTGGCTTTCAAGAAATTTTTTGGAAAAACAACCCAACAACCGAAAGGAACGAAAAATGAAACTGGCAGAAAAACCAACCGAAGTGGTATCGGAAGCTGAATGGCTGGTGGCGCGGAAAGATTTATTGAATCGGGAAAAGGAATTCTCGCGGCAACGCGATGCGCTGAGCGCGGCGCGCCGCAAACTTCCGATGGTAAAGGTTGAAAAGGAGTACGTCTTCGAGGGGCCGGACGGGAAAGAGACGCTGGCTGATTTGTTCGAAGGTCGGAGCCAACTGATTATTTATCATTTCATGCTCGGGCCGGGCTGGGAGGAAGGTTGCAAGAGCTGCTCATATCTGGCCGACCATTTTGACGGCGCGAACTGGCACTTGCCACATCGCGACACGACGTTGGTGTTGGTCTCGCGTGCGCCGCTATCTGAGATTCAAGCATATAAGAAGCGCATGGGCTGGCGTTTCAAATGGGTATCATCCCACGGCAGTACCTTTAACTTCGACTACCATGTCTCATTTACTAAAGAAGAAGAGAAGAAGAACAAAGTTTACTACAACTACGAAACGGGAGAGTTCATGAGCGACGAACTTCCGGGCTTGAGCGTGTTCTACAAAGACGAAGATGGAAACGTATTCCACACCTATTCGACGTATGCTCGTGGCCTCGACCAACTGGTGGGCACCTATAATTTCCTTGATCTGACGCCAAAAGGGCGGGACGAGGATCCGGAGAATACCATGTCGTGGGTGCGGCGGCACGATCAGTACGATACCTAATCAGAGGAGCGGGGATTATGAGTACAAACGTAGCGGAAGCAATCGTGATCGAGCGGACGTTCAACGCCCCGGTCGCGAAAGTGTGGCAGGCACTCACCGATGTCGATCAAATGCGGCAATGGTATTTCGACCTCAAGGAATTCAGGCCCGAGGTGGGTTTCGAATTCGAGTTTGTGGTGGAGCACGAGGGAAGTAGTTACCATCACCTTTGCAAGGTCACTGAAGTGATCCCGCAAAAGAAGATCGCCTATACCTGGCGATACAAAGGCGAGCCGGGCGATTCGTTAGTGACGTTTGAATTGTTCGGGGAGGCAGAAAAGACACGATTGAAAGTGATGCATGAAGGAATCGAAAGTTTCCCGAAAACTCCGGCATACGCGCGGAAGAATTTCGAGGCCGGCTGGATCGCAATTATTGGTTCCGAGCTGAAGCGATTTGTCGAACAAGAGGAGGCATGATGGCAAAAGAAACCGAATCAACGAACACGATCCGGCTCCACCGTGTTGTGCGTGCAGCGCCGGAAAAGGTTTATCGTGCATTTCTGAATGCCGAGGCGATGGCGAAATGGCTCCCGCCGAACGGATACACTTGCAAGGTTCATGAGATGGACGCAAAAGTCGGCGGCAGCTTTAAGATGTCGTTCACGAACTTCAGCACCGGCAAGAGCCACTCCTTCGGTGGGACATATCTTGATCTAACGCCACACGAACGCATTCGTTACGCCGAGAAGTTTGACGATCCGAATTTACTAGGCGAAATGCAGACGACGATTACGCTGAAAAAAGTTTTGTGCGGAACGGAAGTGACGATCGTGCAAGAAGGCATCCCTGCTGCCATTCCAGCCGAAATGTGTTACCTCGGCTGGCAAGAATCGCTCGCCTCCCTGGTGAAACTCGTCGAACCAGAAATTCCAGATCAACTATGAAACCATCCATACAGATTCCGTTTACCGGCGGCTGCGCGTGCGGCGCGATTCGCTACGAATCCAAAGCGGAACCCGTGATGATGCTGCACTGCCACTGTCGCGATTGCCAGCGAGCCAGTGGCGGGCCGTTTTCGTCTTATGTAATCGTGCCTGCGGAAGCTTTCAGGCTCTTGCAGGGTTCGCCCCGCTTCCATGCGTCGCCGAGCGAACGGGGCGGTATGACCCGGCGGGGCTTTTGCCCTGAGTGCGGCGCGCCGGTTGTGGTCAAACCTGACGCCGCGCCTCAATTTGTCGCGATCAGGACTGCGAGCCTGGATGATCCAAGCTGGTTCAAACCGCAAGCTGATGTGTGGACAGCGGACGCGCATTCGTGGGACCAAATGGATCGCGCGTTGCCCAAGTTTGAGAAGTATCCAACGCAGTCGCCGCCTCAGCAGGCAGCATAGCTGCGTTGATCGTGGAGGTTACGCGGGAGAGTACTGAAATTCCGGATCACCGATGAAGAAAAAGGAAAATTATGAGGGCGAAAACAGGAGAGAAAAGATCGCTTGAGATCAAACGATTCATTAACGCGCCGCGGGATCGGGTTTATGCGGCTTGGACCGATCCCAAGCAATTGAGAGAATGGTTCGGTCCAGAGAACGTTCGGACGCGCGACCTCGTGGCGGAGACGCGGGTCGGCGGCAAATTTCGCTGGGATCTCATCAATCCGGAAGGCGAGGAAATGACGGTTCAGGGCGAGTACCGTGATTTACAGCCGGGAAGGAAAATCGTCTTTACCTGGCAATGGGAGGACGACGAAACCTGGGAAAATCATAACAGCATTGTGACTGTCGAGCTATCCGATGCTGCGGGCGGTACTGAACTCCGCCTACTGCACGAACACCTGCCGAGCGAAGAGTCGCGCGACAATCACAACGACGGCTGGAAGAGTTCGCTCAACAAACTGGACAAATTCCTTAGCGAAAAAGCACCCAGGTAGGGGCGATTGACCTCAATCGCCCGCGTGCCAGTTGTAATTATATCGATCTTAAATACAGGAGGAAACATGAATACCGAGGAAGTTGCGAACAAAGTGGTAGAGTTAACCCGCAAACAAGCGTGGCACGAAGCGGTCGATGCGCTTTACGACAAAGACATCGTGAGTGTGGAGGCATCGGGGATGGGCGGCGAGTCCCCGGAAAAACGTGGCATCGATGCCGTTCACGGAAAGGCAGACTGGTGGATTGGAAACATGGAGGTGCATAGCTTCAAGGTAAGCGGCCCGTTTGTCGCCCACGATCGGTTTGTCGTGCAATACGATGTCGATGCTACTGACAAGAATTCCAAGAAAAGATTTCAGATGTCGGAAGTCGGCGTTTACACGGTGAAGAACGGCAAGATTGTGCGCGAGGAATTTTTGCCATTGGCTGGGGCGTAGCACAAGCATCCTGCCTGTGGGGCCAACGGGCATCTTGCCCGTTGAGTGCAACGGTATACGACGAATAAGCGAATACGTGCTCTACGCACAGGCTTCGAGTGCTCGGTGGGATTGCGGAAGCACAAAGCATCTGGACAAATCGCGCAGCGCGATATTGACCAGCCTGCTTTGATCAACGGGCCAGATGCCTGTGCTACATGGTCATTCCTGGCGAATTTTTTGAATTCGCGCTTTAAGCCATTCGGCTTCATCGCCGAATCCAGCGCTGCGATTAAACTGTTCCAGAGGGGTGTAGCGCGTGAGGACATCAAATCCAACGCTCCATTGCAGCTTCCGCAGGCAGACTGGACAAAGATGCAACGGACGGCGATCGCTTTCGGCGAGATGATTTGATCCGTTCATCAGGCAATTGAAAAAGGTGCAGTGTGTCAGGCCAAACATGTGGCTGGTTTCGTGGGCAAGAACTTTGCAGCTCCGCCGTAAGAGAAGAACCTCATAACCGCTCGTGTGCGCTTCGCCGTAAAATGCCGGGTCGTAGCGAGAAAAGCTGTAAACACCAACACGATCGGGCAATGACGCCTGACCAAAAACGAAGTTCCATGACGCTTCGGGATAAAGATCTTCCATGGTAATTGCCAAAACGCAGAAGGCATCGCCGGGAATGCGAGTTTTGAGAAAGCGAAGGACGTCAGTGGTAAGAATTTGCGGGTTATGGGTGAACGGGTTGCGCCGTGTCGGAAAATTCTCGATCGGGACCGAGGGCAGAGTTTTGATTTCCATGGCAAAGAAGGCAGCGGCAAACTCTCGGAGTTTTTCGAGGGACGGGCTTCGTTCAGCGGCGAAATCGCCAAGCGGTTGAAAGTAAATAATGTTTCTGCTTGGAGCAGGGCGATTTGGATTCGATGCCTTGAATTGTTCAAACGTCTGATCTTGCTCTTGGTGCACAGCCAGCCAATCGCCCGGCGCCGGCTTCGGGATGGGCTCAAAAGCATCGTGATCTGATGCGAGAGCTCGCTGCAGCTGAACAGGCAATTGAGTCACATCTCCAATGGCATCGCGGATCCTTTTCTCATCCGGAGGTGTGAATTCCATCGCTAGTAGGCAGAGCAGTATAGCAAAACCCTTAATTCGCATTAGTCTTTGATTCGCATTCCTTCATTCGCTATAGGGCCGGTTACTGATCATTTCGCGGGTCCGCTCTGATCAGTGTCAGTGCGATGATAGCGCTTGCGCCGGCCAAAGTCGCGCCGATCACCATCACCACCCTGAAGCCAGCCACAAAGGACTCATCGACGGCTTGGCGAATCAGCTGTTTCGTCGCCAAGTCCAGATTTTCTGGAATAGTGATAGCTGCTAACTTCGTGGATTGAGTTTCCACTGACTGAATAACGGACGTCGGCAGTCTCGATTCCGCTAGGCGCCGATCGAAGGCGCGCTTGAAGACCTGAAGCATGACTATTCCAAGAACTGCGATGGCGAGCAGTCCAGCGGTCCGGGCTACCGCGTTGTTCACGCCTGAGGCAACTCCGGCACGATTTTGTGGAACTGAACTCATCACTGTCGTGGTGAGCGGCGCAACTGTGATGGTCATTCCCAGTCCAAGAACAACGGCCGGAGGAAAGAAGGTCGTCCAGTAGCTGCCGCCGGCGCTCGGCAAAATAAAAAGCATGTAACCCGCGGCCACAATCATTGGCCCGACGATGAGCGGGAGTTTGGGACCGTAAACCGTGATGAGGCCTCCCGACCAGCGCGAAAGAAGCGACATTATTAATATGAACGGCAAGAGTGCTGCGCCCGCTGCAGTCGGAGCGTAGTGCTGAATCTGAATCAGATTTAGCGGTAGAAAAAAAAGTGTTCCTCCGAGGGCGGCGTAAAGCAGGAATGTTAAGAGATTAGTTCCGGTAAAAGTTGGTGAGCGAAAGAGAGCGAATGGCAACATCGGCTGCGACAGACGTGCTTCGACAAAGAAGAAGACGATCAAAACCAAAATCGCCGCAACGAGTACAACGATCACAGATCGATCGCCAAGACCCAGCCGCGACGATTCGATCAGTCCGTAAACGAGCGCACCCAAACCCACGGTTCCAATGATTGCGCCCAGCCAATCTAGTCCCGCACTCTCCTTGTCAGAGCTTTCCGGAACGGACTTTACCGAGATGAGGATCACGAGAACGGCGATTGGAACGTTGATGAAAAATACGGCGCGCCACGAAACGTGTTCGATTAGCCAGCCGCCGACTACCGGCCCGATGGCAGTCGTGATGGCACTGAAACCTGACCACGTCCCAATCGCGCGTCCGCGTTCGCTCTCTTCAAACGAACTGCTGATGATAGCAAGACTGCCGGGAACCAGAAGGGCTGCGCCGAATCCCTGCATTGCGCGCCCGACGATCAGTTGTCTTATGTCGAATGCGCATCCGCACCACGCAGAAGCCAGGGCGAAAACCGCAACGCCAAGTAGGAAAATCCGGCGCCGTCCACAGTGATCTCCCAGCGAACCGCCGACTAGGAGAAGCGCTGCTAACAAGAGCGAGTACGCCTCGATGACCCACTGCACGTCCACGATGGTAGCGTTGAGGTTTGCTTGCAGCGCCGGTAACGCCACGTTCACGACAGTGCTGTCGATAAATGCCATGCTGGAGGCGAGAACGGTGGCGACAAGCACCCAGCGTCCCTCCTGCTTCGAACAAGGTGCCGCAGCCGGGGCAGAGCGAATTACGCTCTCGTCGCACGGTTCTGCGATGAATGCCGACATCAGAACGGCTCGCTTAGTGCCAACGGGAATTCAAGCCGGCGGAGCGCGAATTTCTCCAACATGCTATCGCGAACGGTTTCGGTCGTGAATCTCAAGCAACGTCGGCGTCCGCAGGGACCTCGACAGGCGCAGGTTTGTCATCATCCGGCGCAAGAAGGTGTCCGAAAATTCGGCCGGCGAGAAAAAAGGTAATTCCTGCGATACCGGCAAGGGCGGCGTGTAACAGCCAAAACTGCGTAGCCGGGATTTTTTCGAGAAGACCGCCAATCCAGCCGACGAGATTATTCGCGGCGAAGAAGGCGAGATAATAGATGCCGATGATCGTAGCAGATAAGGCTGCTGGGGCCACGCGTGCGTAAAGCGCGAGCGAAACGGGAAAGACATTGGCAAAGCCGGCACTGTTCAAAACGTGAAAACCGATTAGCCAGCCGATCGCAACTTTTCCGCCAGAAGAAGCCGCGATCGCGGCGCCCATCGCGAGCGAAAGCATACCGGTGACGGCAATAAAACTGCCGATACTGATCTTCGTGATCTCGGCTGGCTCGCGAAATTTTTTCGACCAGAGCCGCCAGAAAATTACCGCGATAAAGAGAAAGCTAACCGAGACGATTGAGTCGAGCGTGATCAGCCATGTCGTTGGCATTTTTTTTCCGAAGAAAATGAGATCAGCATGGTCCTGCGCCCAGACCAAGTAGGCGTTGAAGATTTGCTGGTTGGGAATGACGGCAATGGTGAGGAAAGGCAGGAGAATAAGTAACGCGACGATCGCGAGTTTGTCGCGGCGCGTTAGTTTCGTCTTCTTCGCTTGATCAACCTTTTCGACTACCGGCGAGTCAGGTGGCAGATATTTTCGACCCAGCAAATAAATCGTTAGTCCGATCAACATTCCGACGCCAGCTGCGCCAAAGCCCCAGTGCCAGCCGTAAACTTCGCCGAGTGTCCCGGCAATCAGCGGTGCGGCGATGACTCCGCCGTTGATGAAGATGTAGTAGATCTGGAAGGCGTCGGCGCGGCGATTATCTCCGGTGGCGTAGAGCCCCCCGACCTGACTGGCCAGGTTACCTTTGAAACAACCGACGCCGCAAAGCAGACAAGTAAGCGCGAGTAAAAAGGTGACGTCAAACGCCATCAAGAAATGTCCGGCCGACATCAGCAACGCGCCGATAGTGATAGTGCGGGTGCGCCCGAGCCAACGATCCGCAATCAATCCGCCTGCAATTGGCGTGAGATAGACCAGGCCTGTGTAAAGACCGAAGATGGTTGAGGCAAGGGGCTGGATGTCGAGCGGACCACGAAGAGATTCAATCAAATGGCGAAATGGGATGAATCCCGCGATGTGCTCGACGTGACCGGGATGCAGGAGCCGATTGATCATGTAGAGCACGAGCAGCGCCTGCATGCCGTAGTAGGAGAAACGCTCCCACGCTTCCGCGAACGCGATATAACCCAGGCCGCGCGGGTGTCCGAGAAAACTGCGATCGTTAGGATCGTTCATGGCGAAGAATTAGAAAGAATATTAGAAACTAAAAAGAAAGAAATGGTAGCGAGAGAATCAAAGGTCAGCCGCCTGGTGAAAGGTGGATATTGAATGTTGCTGTCTCAAGAGGCTCCGCGATTTCCGAAACGCCATTGCAACGTCGCCCGGTGCATTGATGCTGACCGTGTATGTTATAATGCCAATTCAATGAGCCCACGTTTCGTTGTTGCCGCTCTGCTGCTGGGCTGTTTTGCATATCAGATTGTTCTCGGGCAGGAACAATCACCTTTGCAGGCAGATGTCCGGAATGAAACCAAATCTCGATGACAATCGCGCCGTGATTGTCGTCGTTTGCGGTGTCGCTGGGGTGGGCAAAACCACAATTGGCCGATTGTTGGCGCAGGAACTCGGTTGGGAATTCTACGACGCCGATAACTTTCACCCGGCAGCTAACATCGAGAAAATGAAAGCTGGAATTCCGTTAACGGATGAAGATCGGCAGCCGTGGCTCGATAGGTTACAGCAGCTAATTAAAGGTTGTCTCGCCGCACATGAAAATGCCGTTGTCGCGTGCTCGGCCTTGAAGCGGGCATATCGGGATCGCCTTCGTGTGACAGACGAAGTGCGGCTGGTTTTTCTGCGGGCGGACCGAGCACGGATCGCGGAGCAACTTCAGCGGCGACGCGGCCACTTCATGCCGGAAACGCTTCTGGGCAGTCAGCTTACTGACTTGGAGGAACCACAGCCGGACGAGCATGCGCTGACGGTCGACGTTGAAGGTCTCCCGCAGGATGTAACAAGTTTGATTAAGACGAAACTTTCACTACAAAGTTAGATCGTCCGATTTCGGCTTTGTTTGCAATCGTGCTAGGCTTCTGTTGATGAGGCGGAATGACATTTCGGAAATCACCGGCCAAAAACGGTTCCAATCACCGGTTGTGACGCCGCAGGCGCTGGCGTGGGACGGCAAACAACTCTGGGTGAGCTCGCGCGATCTCGGAACTCTTTATAAAATCGACATCGACATGTGGAAGGTTGTCGAAGAAATCGATCCGCCGGGAGTTGTCTGGGCTGGGGTCTCGCTGGGCGACAGTGAGATGCGTTTCACCATCGGTAAAGGATTAAACGACGATCGCTATGTTTATCGCTATGCACCAGATAAGGGCTTCACGAAACTCTTTGCCTGCCCGGATTTCACTGGCTCGTACGTGAGCTTCGACGGCGAGCATCTTTATTTTAGTCAATGGTATAAGGGAGATGTGCATCAGGTTGAAGATTCCGGCAAAATTCAGCGTACAATTAATGTGAGTACGGAAATTTGCGGGCATGCGTTTGTGGATCGCACGCTGTATGTCATCCGCGGCCGCGAAAACAAAGATGTGCCGGGCAAATCGGAGGAGTGGCGGCTCGCGCGTCTCGATCCACATGACGGTGCGCGCGTAGAAGACGTGGCGGCGATACCGTTTGCATCGCGCTCGCTCACGTTCGACGGCAAGCATTTCTGGTCGAATCATCGCGCGGCTAACGAGATTGTTGCATTTTCGCTCCCGAAATAATCCGCGTCGGATATGCGGTTGACAATTCATGAGGCCGATGCGGGTGAAGGTCCACGACAAGATGGAGAAGAGCTATGTCTACTGGCGGACCAAGCCGATGGGGTGTGATTTTCGGCCAGGATTCAAACCTGATTTGACACCGAAACAAATGCTCGCGCTCGGAGTATTTGGGGGAAAGTATATGACGGATTGTCGAAGAGAATTTCCAGCAAGCTGGTTTAGGAAAGCGAAGCTTTCTCCCGATCGATACCGTGCTTCGCTAAATTATTTTGGCGTGAATGCATCGCAGCCGCTAGCCGCTGGAGATCTGGCGGAAGAAAGGCTGGATTTATCCGGAAGATCCGCGCGGATGGTTCCAATGGTACTGTCGTTATTATTCGGGACGACGCTGTCAAGATGACTTACGTCAGATCAGCAGGTGGCGTGCGGTTCGGCGTCATGTGGCGCAACTAAAGAAACACTGCGCGCGCCGCGATCTGTCGTGTCGAAGGCGGCAACGCCAAGCCCTGTTGCATTGGGCCTACGATTCCCGCAAAATGTAGGTCAATCTTCAATCGGCTCAAAGCCGGCAAACATTTCCTGCGTCTCCGCGAGGGTTTTTAGCGGAACACAGTCACAGACAGCAAAAAATTTGTTCCACATCGCGAGGACATTGGGATTTTTGTGCGCGGCATCGATCGCCTCATGCGACTTCCATTCCGAAACCTCGATGATGGTGCCGTCACGCGAGCGCATGATCACGGGCTGGCGATCCGTTACGAGGCCTTCACGGCGCAGGTTCGGGACACGACTGCGCACTAATGCGAGCACTTCGTCTCCCTTACCGGGCTTGGGGCGATAAGCGACGATAGCGCAAACACCAGGCATTCGCGCAAAATAGAACTCAGGGACCCGGAATGGAAGGAGAAAACAAAAGAACCAAGACTAACAATGAGAGAACTGTGCGCAGCTTGGTGGCTCGACAGAATGTCGCCCTACCAATCTCGCTTCGACTGTCCGATGTTGGTAGGGCGACGCTCTGTGGAGCCACCAAAGGTCAAGGATCTGCACCCGCATGACCTGCGATGGTTACAATCTCAGGCGATCGGAGACTCTCTCCTGCCAATCGTGAATCTCGGAGGTGCCACGTTTCACGATGGCTTTGTAGTCCGTGAGATCGTAAAGGTTGTGTTGCTCAGCGGGGTCTTTGTGCAGATGGTAAAGCTCATTTGTATCTTTGTCTCTCAGGCAAAGCTTCCATCCATCGTGGAGAACTACTGCGCGGCTCGATTCCTTGATCGCGCGCTTTACTGCAGACCGCTTTGCCAGCCGCGTCCCTTTTAAGACTTTCATACGATTAGGCGACCATTGCATAAAAACATTCTCTGGTGCCATCGTCTCGCCACGCAACAACGCCACCTTGCTTTGGCCCTGGCACTGCCCTGGCGGCGGTCGATTCAGTAGATCGAACACGGTAGGCAGGAAATCGATGTGACTGACCGGTTGAGTAATTCTTACCTGGCGCCGCTGGCCTGGCTGACGGATGAGGTAAGGAACACGCGTAGCCTCTTCAAACATCACTTCCTTGCCGAAAAGATGATGATCGCCCAGCATATCGCCGTGGTCGCTGGTAAGAACAATAATTGTTTGGTCGATCAATCCGGTGCGCTCAAGGCAGGCCAGTACGCCGCCTATACTTCGATCGACCATTGTGATCAGTCCGAAATATCTTTGCCTGATTCCATGATATTCCTCCGGAGTGATTCCAAAAAAATAGGGCAACGGCAACCGAGCGCGATCCAACATCGCCTCGTTCCGTTGCCATTCTTGCGTTAACTTATAACGCAGCGGGAGGTCAGGGCTCGGCGGAGCAATCGTTTCAGATCCAACCTCCGCGAGTGAGTGCTCATCATTCAATGGTCCGTTGTAAGGCGAGTGGGGTTCCACATAAGAAACGACTAGAAGAAATGGGTCGCGCTGGTGTTCCTCGATAAATCGACATGCTTGTTGTTCCAGAAAAACCGGTTTGGAAACTTCGAATGGCAAGTTACTGACGGCGTTCTTGGAGAATGCTCCGTTCGCCTTATCTGGAACATGGCCGCGTTCCGTCAAAAACCGGCTGTAGTCACTGACACCTTCCGTCGAGATCCATTCCTGAAATCCGCGCTGCCTTCGAGTTTCATCACCCAGCTGCCACTTGCCCATGTAAGCGGGGTAGTAATCTTCGTCCCCCAGCAATTCAGCGAGCGTTCGACAAGATCGAGCAAGAGGAATGTAGTTACGGATACACCCGTTGGTATGCGGCCACGTCCCGGTGAAGAGCGAGGCCCGGGAAGGCGTACAGAGCGGTTGGGTCACATAAGCGCGTTCAAAAACTGCTGATTCCGCCGCCAGTTTATTCAAATTTGGCGCGTGGACACCAGGGTTGCCATAGCAAGCCATGGTGCCGGCTCGTTGCTGATCGGTCAGAAAAAAAATCAGGTTAGGTTTACGCATCGAGTCGAGTCGAGCGCTTACGTTAGAAACGAAAAGAAGAAAAACAAACCTCCTTCGCACGCGCCAAAATACGGCATGGGAGGCTGGGGCACGACCGAGAAAGACGCAAAACGCCAGCGCACGGGATTGCTCGATGCCGAACAGATGTCTATGCTCGCCGCATGTCAGAGAAACAGAAGACCGGGGTGGGAAAGGCGGGCCGCTGGGTCGGGATCATTCGCGCAGAGTTGCCTCTGATTTTCGGAATTCCAACTGCAGCGATCTTCTTCGGAACCGGAAACCGACTCGTGGAAATCATTGCGCACCCGGTCGCGCTGATCGTTGTCTTTCTCTGGCTCTTTGCTGTTATTCTTTGGTCTGCGGTCTCCGTCGTCCGGCATGCCGATTGTCTTGCTGTCAAGTGGGGCGAACCTTACGGAACCTTAGTTCTGACGCTATCCGCAATCAGCATTGAGGTGGTTATGATTTCTGCAGCGATGCTGCATGGCCAAAATAATCCAGCACTTGGGAGAGACGCGATTTTTGCTGTGGTGATGATTGCACTCAGTGGCTTCGTAGGCCTGGTCCTGTTACTCGGCGGGTTACGTCACGGCGAACAGTATTACAATCTGGAGGGCGTCAATTCTTATCTCAATGTCATCATGACATTGGCCGTGCTGGGCTTGGTTCTGCCAAATTTTACTACCACAACGGGGGGTCCGACATTTTCCACCGGGCAACAGATTTTTCTCGTCGTAGTGTCGCTATTTCTTTACGCGATTTTTCTGCTGATTCAGACCATGCGGCACCGCGGCTATTTCATGGAATCAGAGCGCGCAAGAGTGGCGCCAGATTCAGTTGATCACCCACTGCACGTGCAACCGACAGCTTTTCATGCGCCGATGCTGGTTCTTTATTTGATCGTCGTGATTTTGCTGGCGGAAAAGTTCGCTGTTCCTTTGGATAACAGCATTGAGAAATTTGGCATGCCTCAGGAGTTTGGCGGCGCAATCATCGCTGCCCTGGTGCTTGCACCGGAGGGAATTGGTGCGATCCGAGCTGATTTGCGCAATCAGTTGCAGCGCGCGATAAACATCCTCTTCGGATCCGTGCTTGCAACTATTGGACTCACAATACCCGCGGTACTGACCATCAGCTTGGTCACGAAACGACCGGTGACGCTCGGGGTGCAAGGCGGCAACCTTCCCCTGCTGCTGTTAACGCTAGCGGTGAGTGTGGTCACGTTCACGAGCAGAAAGACAAATATCTTACAGGGTTGCGTTCACTTGTTACTTTTCGCAGTGTTTCTCCTGCTGATATTTTCCCCGTGAGACACGAAGCTCGTCCCTCGGTTCACGGCAGCAACAACACTCCCAAGTTATTCGCTACCGAAACTTGTCGGCGTGATCACAAGCGAATTCCCTGAAAGCGATTGGAGGTTTGCCTATTATTTCCTGTACATCCGACGTGATTGTGCTCCAGCGACTCTGTTTGTTGATTTCATGAAGTTCCATCAACAGGTCCACCTGCCATTCCGCCATCCCAGCCTTAAGCATGGCGTCGCGCGCGGTTGATTCCGGCACATCAACGTATTCAATTTCGCGGCCGGCTACATGAGAGAGAGTGCGAGCGACTTCATCAATACTCAGGGCAGCTGGGCCTGTGAGGGTGTAGATCTTGTTTTTGTGAGCTTCATTAGTCAGAGCTCGGGCAGCAACGCTGGCAATGTCGCGTGCATCAACAAAACTCGCCTTCCCGTTTCCCCACGGTAAATAGATCACGCCATCACGTGGCGGGAAGTAGTTAATGAAATTCTGCATAAACGAATTCGGGCGCAAAAAAGTGAAGCCCAAACCAGAGTTCCGAACATGACGTTCGTTGGCCGCGTGCCATTCTCCCGCCGTAAACGTCTCGGTCCCTACGCCGATCGCCGAGAGTTTTACAATGTGCTGCACGCCCGCGCGCTGAGCCGCGTCGACGAAAGCATTCGTTACCTCAACCTGATTCGGCATGAGCGGAGGAAGAAGGAAAACCTTTTCCACGTCCTCAAGCGCATCAGTAAAAAGTCGTTTATCTTCGAAGGCAAAAGCTACGAGCTCAATGTCGTCCCCAAATTGTTTCCGCGCCTTCGTTCGATCACGCACGCCCGCGCGTGTTGATGCCCCATCTGCGGCGAGACATTTCGCGACCTCGCGGCCAATGGTGCCCGTGGCACCCGTCACCAAGATTTTTTTCGTCATAAACTTTGTTATCGCGCGAATCGTTTGACGCGGCAAGGATGTCGGGTGCCATGATTCAATCCAACGGTGGCGAATAGAGCAAAAGGACAACTAAATGACGTCGAAAGCCCGTGTTCTTCTTGAAGAAAGAGGCCGGAACTGATGATACAATCCCTTGTGCAATCCCATTATCGCGGTCGCTGGTGGATGATGTTGCCGGACGGGCGTGTTGAGTGCCGGCTTTGTCCGCGATTTTGCAAGCTGAACGAAGGACAGCGGGGATTTTGTTTCGTCAGACAGCGCGTGGGCGATGAGATGGTGCTAACGACTTATGGGAGGAGTAGCGGATTTTGTGTCGATCCAATTGAAAAGAAGCCGCTTAATCATTTCCTGCCCGGAACAAGCGTGCTCTCTTTTGGCACGGCTGGATGTAACCTCGGCTGTCGCTTTTGCCAAAACTGGGAGATTTCCAAGGCGCGCGAATGGGACAAGCTGGCGGATGGGGCATCGCCGGAGCAGATCGCACTGGCAGCGGACCGACTCGGCTGCCGATCGGTGGCCTTCACCTACAATGATCCAGTCATCTTCGCCGAGTATGCCATCGATGTGGCGGAGGCTTGTCGGGAGCGTGGAATCAAGGCTGTCGCCGTCACTGCCGGCTACATTACCGAGGAGGCGCGCCCTGAGTTTTATCGTCACATGGATGCTGCGAACGTCGATCTAAAAGCGTTTGCCGACACCTTTTATCATCGGCTTTGCTTCGCCCAGCTCGACCCCGTTCTCGATACTCTGAAATATCTGCGTCACGAAACAAACGTCTGGTTTGAGGTCACGACGTTGCTTATTCCCGGCGAAAACGACAGCGACGCTGAGTTACATCTGGCTAGCGACTGGTTCGCAGAAAATCTCGGACCGGATGTGCCATGGCATTTCACGGCCTTTCATCCCGATTTCAAGATGATGGACAAACCTCGCACACCGCCTGCAACTCTTGGCCGGGCCCGCAAAATTGCGCGGTCAAAAGGATTGCATTACGTTTACACCGGCAACGTTCATGACAGCGAAGGTGGCAGCACATGGTGTCCAGGTTGCGGCGAATTGCTAATCGAGCGCGATTGGTACGAGCTTGGGGAATGGAATCTCGAAGACGGAAAGTGTCGCTCTTGCGGCCATACAACTCCCGGTCGTTTCGAAGAGCTGCCGGGTAAATGGGGTGCCCGGCGTATGCCGGTCCGGCTGGGACTAGATGCTGCATGCGCATAGGCAATTTTGCTGATGCGGCGCTATTTTTTGTAGCTAGGCACATATCATTGGAGCTACCCGACCGTTGCGGCGGTTAATTTCGCACGGTGTTGCCAGCCTTGGTCCGGAGGAGATAGGCGAAGGTACCGTTACGCAGTGGAGGGAAGCGCTTCCGCGTGTCCTGAGAATCGAAAACGAAGAATGCGCAGAAGCGGGTTCGTCCGCGGCCTCAAACGAACCCTATGGCTTGAGGAGGGGGATGAAAGCTTCACGGTAGCGCCACATCAGAAATAGCTCGAGCAAGGTAAAAACCAGTGCAGGCGGGAAGCCTTCCGGTGCCATCAGGGCGTGAAAGACCAGAATGTTGAAGATGATGGCTCCGAGAATTGTCAACGCGAGAGGAACGAAGCGCCCGATCAGGAGAAGCAAACCACCGATCAGTTGGAGCGCCCCAATAACGCTAGCCCAACCACTACTTATGAACACGCGGGTAAAGTCCCCCGCTAGCGTCTGCGGGATCGGTGGCATGGGAATGAAATGTAGGAAGGCGTTGGAACCGAAGACGACGAAGCCAAGCCCAAGCAGCAAGCGAGCGATAATGGTGACGATTTTCATGATTGGCAAATTCTTTATTTGACCACGTGGCTATGACAACAGCTTTTTGAAGCGTGCGTTGTGATCAGTGGTTCGCGAACGGTAGATCTGAAGAAAATTGCCGATCGCCATTCGCTCGCCACTTGGGTTTCATCACCCATCACTTTTCTTGGACGGAATAAGTTTGTTTACGAGTGTGTTTGTCGATTTCTCCAGCAGAATTCCCCAACCACTGAGCGCCGCCAGGGTTGCGACGAAGACCAGCAGAAATAATGATGCCGATATTGGCCGAATACGAAGTCCCAGCCAGATGACATAAGGTTGATGAATGAGATACAGACCGTAGGAGAACGCGCCAACTAAGCCGAATACTTTGGCCACACTGCCAAATCGCCAGATAATTCCAGCGACGCCGACGATTTCGAGCAGGCAACAAGCGCCAGTAGCAAAATCGACAAAGACGTAAGTAATTCCATTGTGATACAGCCACATCGCAGCCGGATACAAGAGGAGTCCTGCAAGTAGTCCCACGCCGCGAAGAAGAAACCACTCGATCCGAGCAGGCGATTGTTTGTGCCACATTCCCAAAGCCATGCCCAAGGCGAACTCAGGCAACCGGCAAACGGCAAAACCACCAAGCACCCAGAAGCCATGCTGCGGATAAACAACCAGTAGCAAATAGCGGACGAAAAATCCCAGCGCACATGCCATTAATAAGAAAGCAAACGGTCCGAAACGCCGTGCCGCCCAGAACAGCAGGGGAAACATTACATAAAACTGGATGAGCATGGAGAAGTACCACCAGGCGGCGTTGAGGTACATGAAGTTCATCGTAATATCGATGAAACGCAGACCAAGCAGGCTCAGTATGATCCGGCTATCTACCGGCTCGATTCGGGCGACAAAGGGCGAGACAAGATAAACCAAATGCGCTACCCAATACATCGGATAAAGCCGGAGAAAACGTGCGCCAAACCAGCTTCTCCATTTCAATGAAGAGGATTCCGCCCGTCGCGCAGTCGATTCCATCAGCGCCCAGCCACTGAGAATAATGAAAACACCGACGGCGTGAAAACCGATGCCGGAAATTTTTAGCCACACCATCCGGATCACGGTAACGGTGCCTGCGGCAAGATTGCTCCAGTCCTCGGCCGGGAATTGTGTGTGCTCGAAGACAGTGTTGAAAAAATGAAAATATACGACCCAGCAAATGGCAATTGCTTTTGCGATATCCAGCCAGAGGAGCCGCTTCATTCCCGTCGGCTTAACAGGTCCGAGCCGGACTGGCATTAAGGACTGGTTGATCCGCCTCCCGGCATCGCAGCATATTCATTTGATAATGTACCCGCTCCTCCGCGTCACATCTTCAATGCCGTGCGAAGGTGGGGAGCCAGGCGCCTGGTGAACTCGACTGAATCGCCGGCAGATAGATGCGACCATTCGGGGCAATTAAAACCGGCGAGTTCGGGATAATCTTCGAAGTAAATTCCGGGAGCATTGGTCCGTTGCAGTAGCGGTTCCCAGATTTTTGCGCGAGGCGTGGTTTGATCTTCGAGTTGCTTGAGGCCGCCGCTAACGGGCAGCCTAACGAAAACAATTTTGCCGCCGCGTGCACGCAGTTTTTCGACTGCGACCGCGGCATCAGCAAAACGTTGCTCAATTGCCTTTCCGATTCCGGCCATGAATTCCTCTTTCGGAATGTAACTTGGCGGCGGAGGCGGAGTAAAAAGCGGAATCCAAATTTTTTGAATCATGCGCGCGAGTTCTCCGTTGGGATCGGCGCACGCTTCGATCATGCGGGAGCGACGTTCGCGATCTTCCGTGCCGAAGTAGGGCGGCAGGCGCGGTGGTACGAGCGCCCTGGGGCGATTCGGAATTGGCATGCTTTTGAGCAGATCGTCGAGCGTGAGTTCTTCTTGTTTCAAAAAGGCGACGTGTTCCTCCAGTGGCATAGCAAGGTATTCGCTCATGCGTTGGGCCGGGGTTTGATTGTGAAATCGCTTTACTACTTTTTCGCCGCGCTCGAATGGCGGCGTGCCCGGTGGCGCGAAAAAGAGACGCGGCGCGATGCTGCAGATGACGGTGCCGTGGAAATTGTTGTCGTTGGCCAAATCGGCCAGGACGGGATAGCCACACATTCCGCCCCCAGCGAGTTGGAGAGGGCGCTTGCCAAGAGCTTCTTGCAGTTCATCGAGGTCGAGATCGTACCAGCCACGGGAATCGCCGATAATGACGATCGATTCGGGCTCGACTTTTCGCCTAACCAGCGTCCAAAGATCTTCGTTATCGTTCAGGGTTGGACCATAACCAATCGAGCGACAATAAATTTCCCATGCGGTTGTCGCGGCAATGACAATGATCGCGACGATGACCGTGATGCCGCGCCACGGTATCGGCGGGATCGGGCGCTCGAATTCCAAGGGCGGTCCGCCGTGCACGCTTTCGGCTTCGGTTGGTTGCCGGAAAAATAAACGCGGCAGGCGCAGTCTGTTCTTAAAACTGGAAGTAGATGAAGGCATTACTGTTTCCTTGAGTAAGAACAATGGCGCACGCCATCAAAGCCCACGTCGTCGTGACGACCCAACGCGGGAGTCGAGTCACCGCGGTTTCGATGTTGCTGTCACGTAACGTCCAATGCACCCCAATTACGCAGATAGTGACGATGGCCACTTGCAGGATTTCGCGGGTTGAAAGAATGGCGTCACCGTGGGCGTGACGGCCGAACATCCCATCTAGCATTCGGCTGGCGACGGTGAAGTCGGATGCGCGGAAAAAGACCCAAGCGATGCAAACCGCGCCGTAAGTGGCGAACCCAGCCAGAGCACGCGTTGCGAAATTATTGGCCCAGGGTTTGTTTTCAAATAAAACACGAACCACGCGTTCGATGACCAGATAAGAACCATGAAGTAATCCCCAAACCACGAAGGTCCAGGCTGCGCCATGCCAGAGACCGCCGAGAAACATCACGATCACCAGGTTGATAGCGGCGCGTAATGGCCGGACCTGATTACCTCCGAGGGGAATGTAGAGGTAGTCGCGCAGGAACGTAGAAAGAGAGATGTGCCAGCGTCGCCAGAAGTCGGAAAAGCCAATGGCCGCGTAAGGAAAACGAAAATTGTCCTTCAAGTGGAAACCGAGACATAAAGCCGCGCCGATCGCGCAGGTGGAATAGCCGGCGAAATCAAAAAATATCTGCCCGGCAAACGCGAGCACGCCAATCCACGAATCGAGCGCGCTGAGCGGGCCACTGTAACCAAAAATACGATCGGCCGATCCGGAAAGTAGAGTGTCAGCGACGACAATCTTTTCGAACAAGCCGAGCGTCATCAAGAGCAAACCCCAGAGGAATTGTCCGAGGCGCAAGCGTGGTGCTCTGACCAATTGCGGGAGAAAATCGCCGGCACGCACAATTGGTCCGGCGACCAGTTGAGGGAAAAAAGAGACTGCGAGAACGAAATCACGCAACGATCGGGTCGGCTGGAGAACGCCGCGGTAAATATCGAGGGTATAGGAGAGCGAATGAAACGTGTAAAAGGAGATGCCAACCGGCAGAAGAATGTCGAGGTGGGGCGGATGATAAATGATATCGATGCGTGCGAGCAGCCACTGGAAATTTTCCAGCAGGAAGTTTCCGTATTTGAAGAAGCCAAGCATGCTCAGGTTCATGCACACGCTGGCCACGAGCCAGCCTCGTTTTGATCGCGGAGTTGAGGCTTTCCCAATTCGCGCCCCGAGCCAGAAATCCATGCTGGTGGTTGAAAAAAGAAGCGCGGCAAAAGGGGGATTCCACGCTCCGTAAAAAACGTAACTCGCGACTACGAGCAGGTTTTTGCGCGCGTTCCACGATCGGATGCTCCAGTAGAGCGTCACGACAACGACGAAGAAGACGACGAAGGTGAGCGAATTGAAAAGCATTACGCGACGCGTCTGCTTATATAAGAGGGCTGCTCAATGGCCAGTAATTTTTGGAAATCCCTTATCCTTCGAGGGAGAGGTGTAGAGGCGACCGCCTGCCGAGCCGTAACACTGCGAAGGCTGGTGTCGGCTGCAGAAGAGTTGAGCCGCGACGGCGTGCGTCCCCCCAAATTTAAGGCTTGTAGCTTCTACACCATTCAAACGCGAACCGTGCCCAGCTGCAAAATATTGTCCTGATTCGGCGTGCTCGTTCGTCGTCCTTGTGAATAGCGGAACACAATGAGGAGCCGGAAATGAGCACGAAAGTATTGGAAAAAACTGATGGTTTGTCAGGCTACGACGGTCGTTCGTCAGGGGAGTGGCTGATTGCACGCAGCGAGTTTCGCAAGCGCTCTGGCTATCACCTCATTGCCCTTGTTGGTGTTCCTCTGATCGTGGCGGTGTGTTTGCTTATGCAACTCGACAAATTGTCGCAATCATCGCTGAGTTATTCGCTCCTGAACGGTATGGTTTCAGTTCTCTTTAACTTCACTTCGGCAGCGCTTTTGAAGTTGTCTCCCTTTTTGATAAGTGTGCTCGGGTTGTCGAAGTGGTTCGCATCCAGTGCACGATAACTCATGTTCTAATCGATTGGGGAATTCGGTAAAGCGGGGCCGTTTCGGCTTCAGCGTGACGGTTAAAATGGCAACTTAAGATACCGCGACTTCAGGCAGGTGTGTCCTATAGTGACGTATAGAAAAGAAAACGGACGAAACGAAAGGAAACAAACCACCATGATTAATACACTAACGCGCTGGGAGCCACTTCGAGAAATGGAAGACTTCCAGAACCGTCTCTCAAACCTTTTCGGCCGGCCAATGCGCCGCAGCAATGGGCACGGTCGGGAAGACATTACTCTGGCGGATTGGACGCCGGTGGCGGACATCACCGAGGATGAGAAGGAATATCTGATCAAGGCTGAGCTGCCCGAGATGAAGAAAGAAGAGGTGAAGGTGACCGTGGAAAACGGTGTTCTTACTATTTCCGGCGAACGCAAGTTCGAGAAGGAAGAGAAGAAAAAGAAATATCACCGCGTTGAACGCGGCTACGGTACCTTCATGCGCAGCTTTACTCTCCCGGAAGATGCTGATGCCAACAAGGTGAAGGCCGAGTTCAAGAACGGCTTGCTCACGGTGCATCTGCCGAAGAGCGAGAAGGCCAAACCGAAAGAAATTGAGGTCAATATCGCCTGAGTAAGATTGTAACGGAGTCTCGTACGCGTGCGTCCGCGTTAAAATCGGGGCGCGCGCGTCGAGCTCCAGTGGCGAGCGGTACAAGGGAGCGTTGTGGCCGTCGCACCACCACTAGATCAAGTTATCTCTGCTCCCGTCTTCGTCATTGATTCGGGCTTCGGGCTTTCTCGCCTGTCGGCCTGAGCTTGTCGAACGGCGTCATTCTGGGGACAGTTATGTTCCCAACCATGACCGCGTATTGTCTCATTCACGGAAGCGGACAGGGGCCCGAAGGTTGGAAGCTGCTCGTCCACGAACTGAAACAGCGGGGTCACAGCGTCCTCACTCCTGCGTTTGAAGTGACCCGGACCGACCAAGGCTTGATCTGGCATGCCGAGACCATCGTAAATGCTCTCGACCGCTCTGGTATGAACTCGGCCGATGTTATCTGTGTCGCACACTCTGCCAGTGGCATGTACCTGCCGTTGATCGCCGAGCGCTGGTCTCCGCGGCGCATGGTATTCCTGGCCGCGGTAGTTCCGCGTCCAAGTATCAGTGTCATGGAACAGCACAGGAATGATCCGTCGATGTTCAACCGGGCATGGGTCAGACAAAATCCGCAGGACGAGAAGGTCGCGTTGGAATTCGTCTATCACGATTGTCCGCCGGATCGCCTCGAATGGGTCCTGTCGACACGGTTGGTATTCTACAATAGGAAGGCCTTGGAAGAACCATGTCCGCTGCGCGCGTGGCCTTCGGTCCCGTCCAGCTACATCATATGTCGTGATGATCGGACGATTACGCCGGAGTGGCAGCGCAAAGCCGCTCGCGAGTTGCTTGGCGTAGAACCAATTGAGCTGCCCGGCGGACATTGCCCGCACGTCAGCCGGCCTGAAGCGCTCGCGGACGTCCTGGAGGGCGTCGACAGCAGATGATCCGTACCTATATAGTAGAGCTGGCTTGGCGGTTAGGGGTGCTGCGGGTTGAGTTGGGGCGGCGGCACTTTGGTGGCGGGCTGCTCAGCTCGTGGTTCGTTGGCGGACGGCCGGCCAGCGAAGAGCCGCTCGATCACGTAAAAGGTAACGGGTATAAGGAAGATGGCGATGCCCGACGCGGCGATCATTCCACCAATTACGGTCGAGCCAAGAACCCGGCGAGCGACCGCGCCGGAACCACTGGCAAACCATAGCGGCAAACAGCCGAAAATGAAGGCGAAAGAAGTCATCAGGATCGGCCGCAACCGCAACCGCGCGCCTTCGAGTGCGGCATCGAGCAGCGGTTTGCCCTTTTCGTATTCATCCTTTGCGAACTCGACGATCAGGATCGCGTTCTTCGCGGCGAGGCCGATCAACATAATCAAACCGATCTGCGCGTAGATGTTGTTTTGCATCCCGCGTAGCCACAGCGTGAGAAACGCGCCGAACACCGCGACCGGCGTGCCTAACAAGACGCTGAACGGCAGCGACCAGCTTTCGTAGAGTGCAGCCAAAATAAGAAAAACGAAAAGGAGCGACATTCCAAAAACCGCAGTCGGCGGAACGCCTTGCTGCGCTTTCTTCTCCTGGTACGAAATACCGAGATAATCGTAACCCATTTCCTTGGGCATTGTCTGCCGGAAAACTTCTTCCAAAGCGTTCATCGCTTGATTCGAGCTGTAGCCGGGCGCGGAGGAACCATTAATTTGTGCCGAGCGATATTCGTTGTAGCGCAACGTAAATTCCGGGCCGGCGATGGTTTGGATACTGGAGATAGCGTCGAGCGGCACGGGGTCGCCGTTCGAATTGCGAACGAAGAACTGACCGACATTCTTCGCATCAGTACGATAATCACCTTCTGCCTCGATGTAGGTTTGCCATGTCCGGCCGAAGCGATTGAAATAATTTACGAAAAATCCGCCCATGAACGTCTGCAGCGTTTGATAAACCGAGGTCAGATCAATCCCCTGCTTGATCACTTTGTCGCGGTCGACCTTGACGAAAACCTGCGGCACGTTCGGTTGGAACGTCGGAATGAGAGTGCTGAGTTCGGGTCGCTTGCGAGCTGCCTCTAAAAACGTCTTCATATTTTGCGCCAGGAACGCGACGTCTTTGCCCGAGCGATCTTCCAATATGAATTGAAATCCGCCGGAAGTGCCCACGCCCGGAATCACCGGTGGGGGAAAAGCAAAGGCGATACCTTCAGGAAGAGTTGAGAGGTACTTATTTATTCGCGCCTTGATTGCCTCGTATTGTTCCTCCGGCTTGGTTCGTTCGCTCCAAGGCTTGAAATTGACGAAGAAAAACGCGTGGTAGGTGTCGGACACCAGGCTCAGCAAACTAAAGCCGACGACACTGGTGATGTATTGCACACCGGGTGTTTTGCTCAAAAAATCTTCGATCTCTCGACAAACCTTGTCCGTGCGCTCAAGCGAAGCTGCGTCGGGTAATTGCAGCGCCACAAAAACATAGCCCTGATCTTCTTCCGGCATAAAGCCACTCGGTAATTTGGATCCGAAAAAGCCTGCGCCAACCGCGAGCACGGCGAGCAACGCGAAACTGAGGATGGTTTTTCGAATGGCCAGGCGCGACCAGTTCACATAGCCGTGCGTTGCGCTGCCGAACACGCGATTGAATCGATCGAAAAACCAACGGAGCGGACCGCGACCCTGTTTTCGGGGCCGCAGCAACAACGAGGAAAGCGCAGGACTGAGTGAAAGCGCGTTGAACGCGGAGAAGATGACCGAGATCGCGATCGTGAGAGCAAACTGCGGATACAATCTGCCGGTAATTCCCGGAAGAAAGGCCGTCGGAATGAATACCGCCGAAAGTACGAGCGCGATGCCGATCACCGGTGCGGACACTTCACGCATGGCCTGGAGAGTCGCGTCGCGTGCATTCATTCCTTCCTCAATGTGACGTTCGACTGCTTCAACGACGACAATCGCGTCATCGACAACGAGGCCGATCGCGAGCACGAGACCGAAAAGGGAAAGCGTGTTGATCGAAAATCCGAATAAGGGGAACAAAACAAAAGTGCCAACCAACGAGACCGGCACGGCGCACAGTGGAATTAGCGTGGCCCGCCAGCCTTGCAAAAAGATGAAGACAACCAAAACCACAAGCGCGAGCGCTTCAAACAGCGTCTTCACGATTTCGCGCATGCCTTCGGTGACCGAAAGCGTTTGATCGAGCGAGAACGCGAAATCCATGTCCCCGGGGAAGCGTTGCTTCGCTTCAGCCAGAAATTGTCGCACTCCCTGCGCTGCTTTGACCGCGTTGGTGCCCGGCAGTTGGTAACAGGCGACGATTGCCGATGGTTGGCCGTTCAGTCGCCCCTTCAAGTTGTAGGTTTGCGCGCCAAGGTCGATCCGCGCGATATCTTTCACGCGCACGAATGAGCCATCCGGATTCGCGCGCACGACAATCTCCCCGAATTCCTGCGGTGTTTGTAAACGTCCTTGCGCGCGCACGGTATAAGTAAATTTCTGTCCGCTTGGAATCGGTTCGCCGCCGACTTGTCCGGCGGGATTAACCGTGTTCTGCTTCTGCACGGCGGAGATGATGTCCGGAACAGTGATGCCGAGTTTGGCGAGCTGGTCAGGCTTCACCCACAACCGCATCGCATACTGGCCGGCGCCGAAAACTTGAACATTCCCGATTCCAGGAATGCGCGTGAGTTGATCGACCAGATTGATATAAGCGTAGTTCGCGAGAAAAACTCCGTCGTAGCTTCCTTTCGGCGAATAAAGCGCGATGAGCATCAAGGGCGCTGTAGTCGATTTTTTAACCGTGAGGCCGTAATTGATCACGTCGGCGGGCAATTGTGATTGCGCCTGCGAAACCCGGATCTGCGTCAGTACATGATCGATGTTCGGGTCGGTCGCGACGTCGAAATTCACGATCAACCGAATGTCACCACTGTTGGCGTTGATCGAGTACATGTAGTTCATGTTGTCAACGCCGCTCATCTGCTGCTCGATAGGCGCCGCAACCGATTGCTCGATCGTGAGCGCGTCCGCGCCGGTGTAGTGCGTTTGCACCTGAATCTCCGGCGGCGCGATTTGGGGATATTGTGCGACTGGCAAAGCCAGAATGCAGACGCCGCCGATCAAAGTCATCAAAATCGCGATGACGATTGCAACAATCGGACGCCTGACGAAGAACTCCGACATGGCAGATCAGGGCGTTTTTTGCGCCGGCGAACCGTCGGACGCGACTGTTTGTGCGGGCGATGCCCACTCCTTTACCGTCACGGTCGATCCTTCGCGCGCTTTTTGGAGGCCCTGTACCACGACTTTGTCACCCGGTTTCACTCCGTCAGTCACTTCCCACAGCGCGCCGATGCGTTCACCCATCTTTACCGGGCGAATGCTCACTTTGCTGTCGTCGCCCACAACGGCGACTTGAAAACTGCCCTGCAGCTCGTTCACTGCTTCCTGCGGAACAACCATCGCGCCTTTTTTGATATCGGCGACGAACCGCACCTTCCCGAATTGTCCGGGCCGCAAAATGTTTCCCGGATTTGGAAATGTCACTTCGTAACGGATCGAACCCGTTTTTACGTCTAGGCTACGATCGAGCGCATAAAATTTACCCTTTTCCGGATATACCTCGCCATTGCTGAGGAGCAACTCGAAGTCGAGTGATTTGATGTAGCGCTGGCGTTCGTTGGCATCACGATGACGGGAGATGAAATCCGTCCACGGCCCCTCGCCAACGGTCACCAAGGCTTTGATCGGATCGATTTGTGAAACTGTGGTGAGCGGTCCAGTGCTCGGACCAACAAGATCGCCGACCTGATTATTCGTAAATCCGGCTACACCGTCGATCGGCGCCGTAATTTTTGTGTAGCCAAGATTGATCTCGGCCTGTTTCACTGCCGCTTCATCAGCTTCGACATTTGCTCTGTTCGACCCTGCAGCTGCAGTCGCGGTATCGCGCTCCTGGTCGCTGATGACTTTCCTGTTGAATAAGTCTAGAGCGCGTTTTTCATCTGCATCTGCTTTTACCTGGTTAGCTTTATCTTTTGCCAGTGTTCCCTTGGCCTGTGCTAACGCGGCTTCGTACGGACGGGGGTCAATCTGGAAAAGAGGATCGCCCTTTTTTACGATGCTGCCTTCTGTGTAATCGCGTGCAACGATGTAGCCTTGTACCTGCGCGTTGATGTTGGCGTTGATGAAACCGTCGAGCGTCGCGACACGTTCGAGCACCCGCGGCACGTCGCGCGGCTCAACCGTTGTCACCAAAACTTCGGGCGCAGATAGACCAGCTTGCGGCCCTTTGCGCGAGCAAGCGGGAATTAGCAACGCCCCGACTAGCAAAGCGCTGAAAACAACGGATCGTTTCATAATCGTGTTATCGCGCGTTGCGGCGAAGTGTCTAGCGCGGGATTTGTTGTTATCCGCGCCGCCTGCTTCCTCTGCGCTCGAACGCGGCCCAGTCGATCAGTGATCTCCCATACATCGCGCAAAGTGACTATCTGCGTGATGTCTCGCCCGAAGAAAAGATCGAGAGTCCACGCAATCACAACTCGCAGCTTCTTGGCGAGACGGGGAAGCTTCAGCAAATAGATTGATCGCCACAACCACCAGGCGATGAAACCGGAAAACTTCATTCCGAATACCATCGCTACCCCAGTGTGATGACCAATAGCTGCCAGCAATCCGAGTGTTTGAAATCGAAATGCCTTTAACGGTTGACCAAGAATAGTGCGCTCGATGTTTTTTGCCGCGATAACCCCTTCCCGTAAGCCGTGTTGCGCCGTGGGCGGATAAAATTGGCCGCTCCGCGAATCGGGAACCGCTGCGCAATCGCCAACTGCCCACAATCCAGTCGCTCCCGGAACGGCGAGGTTTTCGTTTACGCGAACCCGTCCTTTCTCTTTCGTGACCGGTAACGCCGAGATCACGGGGCTCGGTTTCACACCCGCTGTCCAGATGAGTGTTGCCGCCGGAATCGATCTGCCGTCATTCAATTTTACGATCGAACCATCGTAGCTTGCCACCTTCACGCCTTTGATCACTTCGACTTTGCGCTCGATTAACTTCCGTTCGGCATAACGACCCAATTCTTCGCCAAGCTCCGGCAACAAATACGGGCCCGGATGAATGACCACGACTCGAATCATGTTCTCGCCTAACGAGGGATAAAATCTTGCCGTTTCGCGGAGAAAGTCGTTGACCGCGCCGGTCGTTTCTGCACCGGCGAATCCGCCTCCGGCCGTTACGAATGTGAGCAGCTCACGCTGAGCGGCTTCATCTTTTTGCAGCGCGGCGTCTTCTAGCAACGCAACCATGCGATTCCGCAGCAGAGTTGCATCCATCACGTTTTTCATCGTTACCGCCCAGTCGTGTGCCCCCTGGTTATCAAAGAAATTTGTCTCCGAACCGAGTGCGAGGAGCAGATGGTCGTACTCCAGTTCAAGATCGACGTCCCCGATTCCGTGAACACAGCGGATTTTTCGGGCGTTAACATCGACCTCCCGAACCTCCGCTTCGACGAACTTCACATGCCGAAGAATGCGCCGCAGCGGATTCACAATGTCGCTCGGCAAAAGATCGCCTGCGGCAATTTCGTGCAGCATCGGGGTGAAGAGAATGAAATTCTCGCGGCTGATCAGCGTGACCTCCACGTCTGTGCGACGCGCTAGCCCCTTCTCCAAATACATCGCCGCGTAGAGCCCGCCAAATCCGCCACCGGCAATGACGACGCGAGTCTTTTTCATTTCAGAACGCACTCTTCGACGGCTTTTGCGAAGCCTTCTTCCTCGGATGAGCTTGTGGTATAGTTGGCCGCAGATCTCACTTCTTCACTCGCCTGGCCCATCGCGATGCTGAACGCACTGTTTTTGAACATGGCAATGTCGTTCGGCATGTCACCGATGGTTGCAATTTCAGCAATGGAGATATCGAGCATCTCAGATAGACGCGTAACGACATAGCCTTTGTTCGCTTCCGGGTGAGTTACATCGAGGTAGTAAGGCTGCGAACGTGCCGCTGAGACTAACGTTTCGCGTCCGGGATTGGATTGTTTGGTATGAATTTTCGAGGCGAACTGTTTTTGCACCGCTGCTTCACATTTACAGACTGCTTCGAGATCGTCACTTACCCCAACTAGCTTAGCGACGTCATTCGTCAGGCCATTGAAATCCGACACTACCGTGGGAGGAAATTTCACCGTCCATTCTTCGCGATCGACATGTGGTCCATGGCGGTCGCGCACGAACCAGTTCGTGCCACGATAGATCCAGCAGTCCAGCCCATGCTTGCGCATCGTCTCCATCGCGGGCTCGATAATGTCGGCCTGTAGCACACGTTGTTCGATGACGGACAGGTCTGGCTTGACAAACATGCCGCCATTGAAAGCAGCAATAGGTGTGGTGAGGGCCAACGGCGCGATCAGCATTTCCATGCCACGCGGCGGACGGCCGCTGGTAATCGCAAACTGAATTCCCGCACGCCGCATTTTTACGACTGCGGCACGCGCACGCTCCGTTAGCACCTTCTCGTGCGTTACCAGGGTGCCATCTACATCGGCAAGAAGAAGACGAACCGTAGTAGGCGTTCTTGTAGATGACACCTCACGTTCCTTGTTAGTCTTCACAGAAGTCGCTGGTAGAGTCATATGATTTCAAGCTGCTTTCGTTCGGTGTTTCTCCACATGACCACCGAATCCATAGCGCATCGCGGATAGCAGTCGGTCGGCGTAATCAGCGTCGCCGCGCGAGGAGAAGCGTTCGTACAAAGCTACCGTCAACGCCGGCACCGGCACGCCTTCATCGATTGCCGCCTTAATTGTCCAACGGCCCTCCCCTGAATCAGAAACTCGGCCGGCAAAATTCGCGAGCTGCGGGTCGGTCGCAAGGGCGGATGCAGTCAGATCAAGCAGCCAGGAAGCAATCACGCTGCCGCGCCGCCAGACTTCGGAAATATCAGCTAGATCGAAGTCGTACTGGTAATGCTCCGGATTCCGCAGCGGCGTTGTCTCGGCATCTACTGCGCTTTCACGCTTGCCCGCATTAGCGGCTTTCAAAACACCAATCCCTTCCGCATACGCGGCCATGATTCCGTATTCGATCCCGTTATGGATCATCTTCACAAAATGGCCGGCGCCGTTCGGCCCGCAATGCAGATAACCTTGTTCGGCCGTACCGCCAAGTTTGTCCCGGCCGGGCGTGCGCGGTACTTCGCCAGCGCCCGGCGCGAGGGCGGCGAAAATAGGATCGAGATGTTGAACTATCTCTGCGTCGCCACCGATCATCATGCAATAACCACGTTCCAGGCCCCAGATGCCGCCGCTGGTTCCAACATCGACATAGTGAATACCTAGCGAACGTAAGCCTTTCGCGCGTTCAATATCATCGACATAGTAAGAGTTGCCGCCGTCTATGATGGTATCGCCGTTTTCGAGCAGCGGTGACAGTTCACCGATGGTCTGATCAACTACCGCCGCCGGCACCATCAGCCAGATAGCTCGCGGTCGTTCGAGCTTTGCCACAAGGTCCGCCAATGAGCTAGCTCCCTCAGCTCCCTCCTTGACCAGATCGCCGACTAGTGGGGGAGAGCGATCAAACACGACGCATTTGTGTCCCTTCTCCAGTAAGCGCCGCACCATGTTCCCACCCATTCGGCCAAGACCAATCATCCCAAGCTGCATTGTGATTTGTTTTTTCATAACTCATTCTCCATCAGTTGTTCGCAATTGCTCGTTGTTCAACTCAGGGCTTTTCATGACTTTAGTTTCATCTGGCGGTAGCGGCGGATCAGATTGTTGGTTGAACTATCGTGTTTCAGCTCCGGCTCCAATGAAGCTTCTAATTCCGGAATGATCCGTTGAGCGAGAGCTTTGCCGAGTTCGACACCCCATTGATCGAAAGAGTTGATGTTCCAGATCGCGCCCTGAGTGAACACGATGTGTTCGTAAAGGGCGACCAGTTTGCCGAGGATTTCCGGGGTGAGCTGATCGGCGAGGATAGTATTCGACGGGCGGTTGCCCTCGAACACGCGGTGGGGTATGAGCCAGTCCGGCGTCCCTTCGGCCTTGACTTGCTCGGGTGTCTTCCCGAACGCCAGCGCCTCCGTCTGAGCGAAGACGTTCGCCAGGAGCATGTCGTGATGGCGGCCGAGCGGGTTCAGCGGCTGGCCAAAGGCGATAAAGTCACAAGGGATGAGCCTGGTCCCCTGGTGGATCAACTGGTAGAAGGAGTGTTGTTTGAGGTATTGCTCATAGGGAAGGACGGCGACGGTCTGTGCATCGAAAAAGTCCGTATACCAGACGGTGAGTAACCCAAGAAGAACTGGCAGGTTTTGAGCGAAAGGCGTCGTGTGAAAGTGCTCGTCCATCTGATGGAAGCCGTCGAGCATGCTTTGAAAGTGGTCCGGTCCGATTGCCAGCATGGTTGACAAGCCGATGGCCGAATCCATCGAGTAACGTCCACCCACCCAATCCCAGAAGCCGAACATGTTGTCCGTATCAATGCCAAAGGCAGAGACCTTCTCGGCGTTTGTAGAAACAGCGACGAAATGTCTGGCTACGGCAGCTTTGTCACCGCCTAGTCCTTTCAAGAGCCAGTCCCGCGCGGTTTGCGCGTTAGTCATTGTTTCCAGCGTGGTGAAGGTTTTGGACGAAACGATGAACAGGGTCTCCGCTGGATCGAGGTCGCGAATAGCTTCCACGAAGTCGGTCCCGTCGATGTTGGAGACGAAGCGAAAGGTGAGGCTGCGATCCGTGTAGTATCGTAAAGCTTCGTAGGCCATTACCGGTCCAAGGTCAGAGCCACCGATACCTATATTAATAAGGTTCCGAATTCGTTTACCCGTGTGCCCGACCCATTCACCGCTGCGGACCCGATTACTAAACGTGGCCATCTTGTCGAGCACGTCATGCACTGCCGGCACGACGTTTTTACCGTCGACCAGTATGGTTGCGTTCTTCGGCGCCCGTAATGCGACGTGCAGCACGGCGCGCTTTTCCGTGGTGTTTATTTTCTCGCCGCCAAACATGGCGTCGATCCTTGCGCGCAAGTCGCACTCCTCGGCCAACTGCTGCAGCAGATTCAGGGTGGTTTCAGTGACTCGGTTCTTGGAATAATCCAAAAACAGACCTGCGCCTTCCGCCGCGAGCTTTTCGCCGCGGGTAGAGTCGGTAGCAAATAGTTCTCGCAGGTGCAGCTTTTTGATCTCCTTGCTATGATCGGCGAGGGCTTTCCACGCCGGTAACCGTTTAAGTGATGTTCTCTTTTTTCGCATAACTTAGGCTGCTTGTTGATCGAGAGGTCGCCAGACGCGACGGTCGTGTGCGAGTAGCTCGTCAGCCGCGGACGGACCGTTACTCCCAGCGGTATAGTTTGGAAAAAAGGACGGCGGATTATCTGCCCAAACATCCAGGATCGGCTGAACAGCCGCCCAGCCCGCCTCAATATTGTCGGCGCGCTGGAACAAGGTCGCATCGCCGATCATGCAATCGTAGATGAGCGTCTCATAGCCGGTGTTCGGCGCGGTCTTGAAATAGTCCTCGTAGGCGAAGTCCATGGTGACGTTGCTCAGTTTCACCGTTGGGCCCGGGCGCTTAGCCGCAAACTCCAGCCCGATACCTTCGCACGGCTGAATGCGCAGGATCATCCAATTGGGATGCATTCTCTCGACGTCTGTGTCGCGGAAAAGAGTAAAAGGCGCCTGGTGGAAACGGATTGCTATCTCCGTAACGCGCCGCTTCAGATATTTGCCGGTACGCAGATAGAACGGGACACCCGCCCAACGCCAGTTATCTATTTGCAACCTGCAGGCGATGTAGGTCTCGACACTCGAATCCGGCGCTACGTCAGGCTCCTGCCGATACCCCGGGACGGCCTTGCGCAGCACAGTGCCGGCATCGTATTGGCCACGCACTGCGTTCTCCAGCGCTTGTGCAGGATCGAGTGGACGTACCGCCTCAATCACTTCCGCCTTTTTCGCCCGAACCGCATCGGCCTCGAAGGAGATCGGCGGCTCCATCGCGGTCATTGCCAGTAGTTGAAAGACGTGATTGTGTTCTCGGTTCCAGATCGGCTCGAAGAGACCGTTGGCAAACCGTAACGCCATGATGTTCTGCACGGTTTCTTTGCCTAGAAAATGATCGATGCGGTAAATCTGATGTTCTTGCAGATGTTTTAGGATTTCGGAATTCAGTGCCTTGGCCGAATTCAAGTCATGGCCAAAAGGCTTCTCGATCACGACTCGGCGCCATTGTCCCTCCTTTTCCGTGACCAGGCCCGCCGCTCCGAGGCCCGCAACCGCCACACTGAAGAAGCGGTCCGCAATCGCGAGATAGAAGAGGCGATTGCCCGCAGTTCCTGCCGTCTTGTCGAGTCCGACGAGATGCGCGTCAAGCCGGCGGTACATTTCGGCATCTGTCAGGTCGCCTTGCAAATAACTCATGCGATCGGTCAGGCATTGCCAGGCGTTCTCGTCAATATGATCCACTGCGAACTCGGCATCGCTGCCAACAAACCCCCGCATTGTCTCGGTGAGACCGGTGCGCCATTGCTCGGTCGTTTTCGAGGCGAGGTCCACGCCGACAATCCGAAATTCGCCAGGTAGCCGACCCGCGCCTATCAGGTTGTAGAGAGCGGGGACGACGAGGCGTTTCGTTAGATCACCGGCGGCGCCGAAAATGACCATGACACACGGCGGCGCCAGCGGTGCACCATCCGAAGTTTGCGACGACGGCTCTTCAGCGCCGCTTCGTTTGAAGCGGCGGTCGATCTGCGGGTCTTGGGTGATTACGTTTGCATTATTCGTCTTCATTCAATTCGAGTTTTAGTGTCTGGAGTGGGACTTTGCGGCGAGCGATTTGAAACTTCCTTGCAACGGAACGCTTTCAGTCGAATGCGCTGGAGTAGATAGCTCGCCCGCTGCGTTCTCGACGACTTCAACGCGAAAGTTGCGCCCTTCCCATCGCTTCTCGCGCTTCCAAAAGAAGGTGAATTCAACCCGTGACTTACCAGCCAGTTCTGCGGTCCGAAGATCGACAAACCACAGATCCAGGTCGCTTACGTGAGTCGTCTGCGATTCGTTAGTTCGGCCCCAGCCATTCGTTGACCAGACAATGGTCGCTTCGTCAGCAAGAATAATTCGCAAAGTTTTTCCGTATGGTATGTGGCGCAATGGATGGCGCAAAATCCAGATCTCGTGCCGGCTTTTTACCGGATCCTTAACGTAACGCTGGTATGCAACATCGACACGATCGAAACAAACATCGTCGCGACGGCTGCGGACGAGAGATACATATTCGGCATGCGACCAACACAGCGGCATGGCTGCCCCGGTCGGCCGGCCGCGTTTCATGTTGGGCAGATCGTCCGCGTCCCAAAGTTGTTCGGTGATCATTCCACCCTCATTGGCAAAATGTTCCATCGCGGTAATGAATGGTTTGGGATCGCGGCCGGCTGCGAGTTCGTAGTGGCCGCGCTCGCCAGTTAATATCGGCCAGCAACGACCCACACCTGTTCCGTCATAGGCGCCGCCATCGTCCTTTTGACCGTAGCCATCGTAATTGTAACGGCGCCAGCCCGGACCTTGCGGCAAATCATGTTTCAACACTCGGTCGATCACTTTGATAGAATCGCGGATGATCGGCTCATTTGCATCCCGAATGCCGAAACGCACAAGATGAAGGAAGTCGCCGCCGACGACATCCCGCGCCGGATGCAGGCCTCCGCCGTTCGCAAGTTGAATCTTCGTTGTGTTAGGATCGGCGTGCGGATCGGGCGCATTCGCGTCGGTGGGATTGATGCGGATGTAATGACGCGGCACACCTTCGACCAATTCCCCGCGCGTCGTCACCGTCCATTCTTCGATGTGCGCGGTCAACCAATCGGCGTAGGCAAAGATGAAATCAGCGACGCTCCCTAGACCAAATTCTTTTGCCCATTGCGCCGTGGAAGCGAGTGCCGCAATCACTACTGCTAGCGTGGAAGGCGAGTAGCCGGCGTTTTCCTCCCAACGATCCTGACTGGTCACCGGTCCGCGCAAAATCAAAAACGCCGCCGCGCGCACAATCATCGCGCGCGGATCGAACAAGCCAAGCGCGTTGTATTCGTGCAAGCGCCGCGCCAGCAGCATCGGCAGGGCGACTTGGTCGAGCTGCAATCCTGACCAATACGCCCGGCCATCGATCCAACTGTTTTGCGGAAAACTTCCGTTGGTTCGTTGAATTGCCGCGAGCCAGATCAATGCGCGCAGCGGCGTACCGGTTTGGCCGGTGGCGAGCAGCGCCGTCGCGCTATGCACGAGATCGCGCGTCCAGACGAGATGATAACCTCCCAAATCCTGGTCACCTTTCGTTTCGCCCCAGGGAATGCTCATTGATGCGACGAGCGCGCCTTGAAAAACTTTATCCTCATGCGCGAGCAACACGCATCGGCTCAGCCGGTACATTCCGCCGCCATCGGACGTGTCTCTACTAAAATCGAATTTCGGATCGACCACCGAGCGTTGCCACTGGCTGACGTATCGCTGAGCATGCCTTGCGAATGGCTCGGCTAACGACTGGAATAATTTGATCGCCGTCGTCTGATAACTGCGACCAAACGCCACCGCGATCATGAATTCACCGCTTTCGGGAAGATTGATTTCGCCAGTCAACGCGATGTTGCCATTGTCAGCTTTGCGAAATTCCCAATCCATTTTGAAATTATTCATCAGGTCTTGCCAGCCATCACTGAAACCGACATAACCGACCGAACGCCGCACGAAGCCGCTGCCACACCCCATGATCAGGTGCGTGTTACCGCGCTGAGCGCGCACCAATTTCAGGTGACCGATTTCAGCGCACGCGCCGGAATTGCCCGCGCCGTAGCCGCCGATATGCGGCGCGAGCAGGGCATAAAGCCGCAATTTGCCGCGCAAAGATTCATCCAGCACTTCGAGCTTCGTCTGCACGAGCAGGACCGAACGATGCGGATCGGTCAGGACATGTTTGACGATGCGATAACGGCCGCCCGGATCTGAATTCGTCAGGCGATAGAAAAGCGAATCACGCTCTGGATATTCAATTGTATGAGTCAGGTCGCGTTTCTCTTCGTGACAAAACCTTTCGCGATCTGTGATGAGAAACTGAAAGTCGCGCGTGTTCGGTTGATCGACGTGCGGGTAGTAAATCTCGTTGACGATGCCATGACTAAGTGTGAACCAGAGACGGCAACTGGTGTGGTACGAAGTGCCGACGCCCTCCTTCGCACTAGAGGTCCAACCCGGCTCGATCCCCGGAGCGCCAAACGCACTGTTAGGATCGGCGTTCACCATCTCAACGGCTATTGTAGCGGCGCCTGTTTCTTTTCAATAGTGAAAGAGGAATATTCCGAAGAGGCCTAGCAAGACGCCGATCATCGGACTGAGCACTGCAAACCAGAGTGAGAAGTCCCCTTGGGCGATCCTGTCGCGATTCGTTTTCATCGTGCGGTGCTTTCTGTGGTTCCGTTTCCGTTGCGAACTCGCAGGACGATTTTCCCGTGAGTGTGACCGGATTCACTGAGCTGGTGCGCCCGCCGTGCTTCGCTGAGCGGAAGAATCCGATCGATGACGGGTGCGAGTTTCCCCGCATCGATGATCTTTGCGATCTCGGCGAGTTCCTGACCGTTAGGTCCAGCACTCAGTCTGATCCCGCGAACGCTGTGTTCTTTTGCTTTGTTTTCGGAGGGCGCCTGAACGAGCGACACCAGAGTGCCGCCTTTGTTCAAGACCTGCCAGGAACGCTCCTGGGTCTCGCCGCCGATGGTGTCGAGCACGACGTCGATGTTCCGCGCGACATGCTCGAAACGCTGCGTCGTGTAATCGATCAGTTCATCCGCGCCGAGCTCATAGAGCATCTCATGATTTTTCACCGAGGCCGTGCCGATGATGTACGCGCCTTTCCACTTCGCCAACTGCACTGCAAAATGACCGACTCCTCCGGCTGCACCATGGATCAAGACACGTTGTTCGGGCTGAAGCTGCGCCGTATCGAATAACGCTTGCCACGCGGTGAGCGCCGCCAACGGCACCGCCGCCGCCCGAATGTGGTGAAGTGCGTTCGGTTTCAGCGCGACTTCGGATTCGCGCACGACCATATATTCGGCATACGCGCCGTTGCGTGTGTGATCAGGCAGGCTGTAAACCTCATCGCCTTTTTTAAACCGTCCCGCGGTGGCGGGATTCGACCCAACTTCCTCAACCAGGCCCGACACGTCCCAACCGAGGATGAGCGGGAACGAGTGCGGCAGGAAATCTTTCATGTAACCGGCGCGAACTCTCCAATCAATCGGATTCACGCTAGTCGCATGGACTCGGATCAGGACTTCACCCTTTCCTGGTTGTGGACGCGGCGCGTCCTCGTACTTGAGGACCTCCGGCCCGCCGTAGTTATGAATTCGAACCGCTTTCATGGTTTGCGAGTTTGTATGGGGCGGAACGCCCATGTGTTTGGTGATCGCTTCAACTGTTCTGGTCATAACGAGTTAATGGCCGAGGGTTGCGAGTGCGGGCGATTGCGCAGGCGCGAAAGCCAAAGTCAGTTTTCGTTGGCCGTGCCCGAGAATTTCCGCGCCACGTTGCCATTCCATGCTGAGGTTCCGCTCGCCATTCCGCATAGATTGCGTTGCCTGGCGTGCCGTAGCCCTGTTACTGTCCGGCTCGGACTGAAGGCGGCTCGGCTTCGGGATCATGTGACGCTCAATTGCTTTGATAGTTCTGCTCATATGTTCCTTTCTTTCTGTGAAGAACGATCGGCTGCGCACCGCCCACTTGGGAAAGACTATGTTTCTTGTCTCAGCATAACTAACAGGCATACTGCTTCTCGGCGTGGAACTAAGGCACTTGCGCTACTTCGTGGCAGTGGCCGAGATGGAAAACGTCTCGCGCGCGGCGCTGAAGCTGCATGTTTCGCAGCCGGCGCTAAGCCGGCAGATTCGCGATCTCGAGGACGAGATTGGATTTTGTTTGCTCGAACGAACCGCCAAGTCGGTTCGGCTCACTGAAGCCGGTCGTGCATTCCTGAACGATGCCCGCGAATTGTTGCGACAGGCCGACGGTCAGATTGCACGATTGGAACAACAAAACCATTCTCGACGGCGTGCGCGATGGCCGGCTTCAACTCGGATTGATCGTTCCTCCCACGAAAGCTAGTTCACTGCACGATCTGCGATATGAAGAGTTGTTTCACGAACGCGTTTGCGTAGCGGTCGCCCCGCAGCATCCCTTTGCCCGACGCCGCGCCATACCGCTTACTGAGGTCGCGGCCGAACCGTTAGTTGGCCTCACCCGCGAAGACTATCCGAATTACTATGATTTACTCTCGATCACCTTTTCGAAGGTGAAACAAAAACCGTGCGTTATCGAGGAACATGACAGCATGTTCGGCATCATGTCGGCCGTCGAAGCAGGGACCGGCGTCGCCGTCGTTGTCGACTTTGGTTACAGTTTCGGAAACCGCGTGAAATTTTTGCACCTCACTCCCGAACCCAAACCAATCTCGGTCGGCATCGCTGGGCCAAAGGGGCAGCTCAGCCCAGCCGCAGAAAAATTCTGGCAGTGCGCGAAAGAAGCGGCCTCGCAGAAATGATCACCTGGTGAAAAACTCGGCGCTCGGCCCGACATGGCAGGTTTTGCTCGACGAGTTCAATCAGTTCGCCCGGCCTGAGTTCTGGTCTGTTGTAGAAGTCCAAGTGCAACGCAACATGTGGCGTGTTTGGCGTAACGTTTCATAAGTAGATAGAAATTAATCTACGCCGCTGGTGAGCTTAACTCACGGCTGGTCTGGGCTTTAATGACGATGCGGATTGCGTTAACACCACCGTCCGCCTTTTGTCGCGGCGCTCTTTGAACCACATGATGACGACGTAAAAAACGGGAGTGAGGAACAGTCCGAATCCGGTGACGCCAAGCATGCCGAAAAAGACCGCCGTTCCAAGCGCTTGCCGCATCTCCGCGCCTGCTCCTGAACTAACGACCAGTGGGAGAACGCCGAAGATAAACGCGAACGACGTCATCAGAATCGGACGCAACCGAAGACGGCACGCTTCGACTGCGGCAGTGAAACGGTCTTTCTTGTCGCGATCCTGAATCTGTTTCGCGAATTCGACGATCAGGATCGCATTCTTGCAGGCGAGCCCGACGAGCACAATGAACCCAATTTGAGTAAAAATGTTATTCTCCATCGAGCGCAACCAGACACCGTAGATCGAGCTGAACAGGCACATCGGGACAATCAAAATGATCGCGAGCGGCAACGACCAACTCTCGTAGAGAGCCGAGAGCAGAAGAAAGACGAAGAGAACGCAGAGCGGGAAAATGTAGATTGCGCTGTTTCCGGCGAGCTTTTGTTGCAGCGCGATCTCGGTCCATTCGGTGGTGAAACTTGTCGGCAGAATTTGCTTGGCGAGACGCTCGACCGCGGAAAGCGCATCGCCGGTGCTCGCGCCCGGCGCCGGCTGCCCGCTGAGGTCGGCGGCAGTGAACATGTTGTAGCGAGTAATCAAGTCGGCACCGCTTACTTCCTTCACGGTCGCCAAGGAACCGAGTGGAACAATGCCGCCCGAATTATTTCGCGTTTTCAGCAAGCGGATGTCATCGGCGCTCAGACGAAATTGCGAATCAGCCTGAGCCGTGACGCGATAGGTGCGCCCGAAAAGGGTGAGATCGTTCACATATGTCGATCCAAGATAAGTCTGGAGTGTGCCGAAAATATTACTGAGCGGGACGTTCATGCTCTTCGCTTTGACGCGGTCGACATCGAGCCAGAGCTGCGGGACGTTTGAGCGAAAGGTCGTCAGGTTGTTCGCCAGGCCGGGAGTCTGATTGGCCTTTACCATCATGGCGAAGGCTTGCGTTTGCAGTTCATCGAGTCCGGCGTTGCCGCGATCCTGAATGAAAAGCTTGTAGCCACCGGCGTTACCGATGCCGGCCACCGGCGGTGGGGGAAAGGCAATGACCAGAGCTTCTGGAATTTCGGCGCGAACGCGCGCGTTCACTTTAGCCAGAATCGCGGGCAATCCCTGCTCACGCGTTTTTCGCTCGGAGAATTCCTTGAAAGGGAGAAAGACTGCGGCCGTGTTGGTCTGATTACCGCCGAAGAGATTGAATCCGGCGAACTCGACCGTGTTCAGTATGCCGGGAGTTTCCTGCGCAATCTTCGAAATATAGAATGATGACGGCCAATCGGACGAAACGCGCCACGGTGTTGCCGTAGGCATTTGAGGCCCACGAAAACGCCTTGTTGAATCCTTTGAAGAACCAACCCAGTAATCCATCGATAATTCGCTGGAACGAATCCTTCTCCGCGCCCCGCGGTTTGAGGAGAAGGGCAGCGAGGGCTGGAGACAGCGTGAGCGAGTTCAGCGCAGAGATCGCGGTCGAGACTGCGATGGTTAGTGCGAACTGGCGAAAAAATGTGCCAGTGATCCCGCTGATGAACGCGGTCGGAATAAAAACGGAGCAAAGCACAAGCGCGATTGCGACGAGCGCTCCGCCGACTTCGGTCATGGCTTTGCGCGCGGCGTCGCGCGGGCTCAGACCATCTTCAATGTGATGCTCGATTGCTTCCACTACGACAATCGCGTCATCGACGACGATGCCGATGGCAAGCACGATGCCGAACAGCGAGAGGTTGTTGATCGAAAAACCGAAGCCTTTCATCGCTGCGAACGTGCCGATCAATGAAACCGGAATCGCGATCAGAGGAATGAGTGCGGCGCGCCAGGTTTGGAGAAAGATCAGGACGACCAGAACGACCAGCGCGATCGCTTCGAAAAGCGTCTTCTGTACTTCGTGGATCGACTCGCGGACAGAAACGGTCGGATCGTAAACAATCGTATAATCGAGCCCAGTCGGGAAACGCCGCTTGAGCTCAGCCATTTTCTTTCGCACCGCGTCAGAAGTGGCGAGCGCGTTTGAGCCCGGCAGTTGGAAAATGGCGATCGCGGTCGCCGGTTTGCCGCCGAGCCCGCTGTTGACTGTGTAGTCCCGGGCCGCCAGCTCGACCCGCGCGATATCTCGCACGCGCGTGACTTGGCCGTTCGCGCCCGTCTTAACGATAATATCGCCGAACTGCTTTTCGTCGGTGAGCCGGCCTTGCGTGCTAACCGTGTACTGAAATGCTGTTGCGCCCTTCGGCACCGGCGGCGCACCAATAATTCCCGCTGCGACCTGCACATTCTGCTCCTGGACCGCTGTCACGACGTCCTGCGCGGTCAGTGCTGGTGAAAAGTGAATCGAGCGATCCGTCCGGCGAGACAAGGTGCACGACCATGGTGATGTCAGGCGATTGTTTTTTTGTGGTCACGCCAATGCGCTGGACGTCGGGCGGAAGGGTGGGAATGGCGATGGCCACGCGATTTTGGACCAACACCTGGGCGGTATCGAGATTGGTGCCGAGCTTAAACGTGATGCTCAACGTCATGTTGCCATCGCTCGTGCTTTGGGAAGACATGTAGAGCATGTTCTCGACGCCGTTGACTTGTTGCTCGATCGGAGTCGCGACAGTCTCCGAAACCACCTTTGCGTTTGCGCCGGGATAATTGGTTGTGACTTGGATCGTTGGCGGCGCGATGTCGGGATATTGCGCGATTGGCAGCGTCGAGAGAGCAATGACGCCGACCAGCGTGATGACAATGCTGATCACGCCGGCAAAAATTGGCCGGTCGATGAAAAAATGTGGGAAATTCATCCCGGCCGCTATTCCCCATTGCAGCCGCGTCGAAACGACTTTCTCGCCGTCCTTCAGCCCGCTTTTTACAATCCGTTTTCCCTCGAAGATGCTTCCGGTCTCGAGGTTGCGGCGTTCGATGCTCCCATCAGGTTTCACGACGAATGCGGATTTCAATCCTTGTTGCGAACTGATCACTCTGTCCGCAACCAATGCGGCCCTATATGGAGTTGCACCGGACACGCGCACGCGAACAAAGAAACCAGGCGTGATGAAATTAGGGTTCCAATTCTTTAAGACTATGCGCGCGCGAATTGTTCCCGTTCCGGGGTCAAGCCGGTTGTCAACAAAGTCGACGTAGCCTTCGTGCGGGAAGTCAGCCTCGTTCCCAAGCTCCACCCAGGCCGGAATCTTGGCGGTGCGTGCGCTCACACGTTTTCCCTGCTCGCTCAGCTTTACGTATTTTAAAATCGCGTTCTCGTCGGCGTCGACCTTCGCATAAATCGGATCAACCGACATCACGGTGGTGAGAACGCTTTCCGGACCCGCTCCTGGCTGGACCAGGTTACCAACGGTAATGCGCTGGTCGCTCACCCGGCCATCAACGGGCGATTTGATTTGGGTAAATTCCAAATTCAGCGCGGCGGAATTTTTGGCTGCTTCGGCTGAACTCTTGGCTGCAGCAGCGCCCTGGTAGGTAGCAGCTCTTTGGTCGAATTCGCTCGCCGAGATCGTGTTCTTCTCCCGCAGCTCCTTCGCCCGGTTCAGTTCAATTTGGGCAAGCTTGAGCTGCGCATCCATTCGATCGACTTCGGCTTTCGCACGATCGAAGTCCGCCTGATACGGACGCGGATCGATCACGTAAAGCAGGTCGCCTTTCTTAACGATCGCACCGGCTTCAAAATGAATCTCCGTGATATAGCCGGAGACACGTGGTCGAATCTCTACCGATTCAACTGGGTCAAGTCGCCCGGTAAATTCGTCCCACTCTTTTACTTCCTTCTCGACAACGGTGACGACGTTGACCGGCAACGGCGGAGCACCCTTGTTTGCAGGCGACTTGCTGCAATCGACAACAATCAAAGATATCGCGGCAAACGCCGCGACCGTGAACAGCCTTTTCATGCGCCTATATTTTAAAGAATGCGAACGATTCCTGGCTCATTTTATTTTTCAAAATCGTCCATTGTTTTCTTCATAGAAACGGAGGTTGAATCGGAAAACATCAGCGCGCCCGCGACACATCGATCTCGGCACGGCCCCGCTGGACGCTCCTTTTGGGATCGTAGAACACGCCATCTTAGATCTCGTCGATGGCCGCGTGTCGACGTGCGGGATCATTTTCACCGAAGACGTCTTGAAGATTGGAGGGTCATTAAGGTCGATATGTTGTAGGACGTGGCTTGCTATGCCTTTGCTTTGACTTCAACACCAGCTTCCTTTTCCAACGCCTTGATTAGGGCCGAGGCGTTTTCCTTTCCAAAGCCAAGCCCAACGGCGTCTTCGAGATTTTTTTGGACAACGCGCAGCGCCGGAATTGGCGAACTGAGAGCATCACTAAACTGCTGAATGAGGTTCGCGTCCTTAAGCATGAGCTGCAGTGCGAAGGAGGTGGAGAAATCGCGCTTCAAAATGTTGTCGCCATTGGCCACAAGGAGAGGTGATCGAAAGTCAGCTACTTTCACAACTTCCATAACAGTTTTCAGATCGAGCCCAGCTTTGCGCGCAAGGACGAGGCCCTCCGCGAGGGCCTCCAACTCCAAAGCAACCATTAGATTGCCCACCAGCTTCATGGCTGTGGCGTTGCCGTTCTTGCCAAGGTAGTGAACGGTTTGGCCTAACTTATCCAGGACCGGCTTCACTTTTTCGAAGACCTCCTTTTTTCCAGCCGCCAAAACCCAAAGCCTGGCTTTGGCCGATTCGTTCTTGCTGCCGAAGACCGGTGCATCGAGGAAATCCACACCGCGCTTTTCGTAAGCTTCCTGTTCTCGCAAGCTGGTCGCAGGAAGGACAGTGCTCATGTCCACAGCGATCTGTTGTGCCCTGATTGCGCTCAGAATACCTTGCTCGCCGAAGACGACCTTCTCGACAGCGTCAACATCGCTCAAGCTATACATCACAAGATCGGCATCGCGGACGGCATCGGCCGGCGTTTGTGCGACGTGCGCTTCTTTCCTGGCGAATGGCTCGCATTTTGCGGCTGTTCGATCCCAAACGGTAAGTTGGTAGCCGCCTTTGAGAAGATTGGACGCCATACCAGCGCCCATCGTCCCGAGACCAAGGTAAGAGATTTTCTTTATCATTTTTGATCACTCCTGGGATTGTTCACTTTGGTTTAGTTGCCGTACCGGCAATCGAATCAACACCGCTGTCACTAACGATGATCTGACCCGGTGGCTCTGCCTTTTGCGGGTAGGGTGGCTTAAGCATCGCGAACGCGTTCGAGGCGACGAACAACAACCAAAGCAGGAGGGCTATAATGGCTGAACCGTTTGTTTTCATACCCCCCGACCGTACCTTGCGCCGCCTCCGATAGCCACTGCGCGTGCGTCGGATTTTGCAATGCTACTGAAGAGATGAATGCGATTACCTCCTTTGAGTGACCTCGAGTCCGAGCCGGGCCGCAAAGTCGGCGTAGATGCGCGCGTCGGTTTCTTCGTTGGAAATCGCCAAGGTAACGATCTCCGCTTCTGATAGGTCATTAAAGTTCTTAGCCATATAAGCTATTTCGGTGGTTCGGGCTGCTGTGCTTTGGGTCCAAACGCGCGAGCTGTGTCCCGCTGGGGCCGACTAGTTCGGGAGATTGCGCGCTGGCGTGCCAGCTCGGCGACGCCTTGTTGTTTATATGGGCCGCTCGTCAGCGATGCGAGAAACGCAACCAGATCATCGATGTCGTTCTCAGTCAGGGCGAGCGGCTGGATATCTTCGTCCAGCCACGGATTGTGCACCCCGTCACCTTTGTTGTAATGATCCATCACGTCCCAAAGCGTCTCTTGCGAGCCGTCGTGAAAGTAGGGCGCCGTTACCAGCACGTTTCTCAGGCCCGGTGTTTTAAACGAGGCGGTGTCCTTCTCCTGTTTCGTGATGAGAAAGCGGCCCAACACAGACATATCATGCTGAATAGCTAAACGATCGATGGCTGTCTTGTCGCTCGAGTTGACGAGCTTTTCAGCCTGGCCTGCCAGCGCGACAACGTTGTGCCGGATGATGCCAATGCCGATGTTATGAAAATCGTTGTCCATAAAGAGCGTTGTGTCCCGCTCGGTCTCAGTTAACGCGTGACATTTGTTGCAGCGGGCCTGCGTGTTGAAGAGCTCCCACCCGCGCTTGGCGGATGCGTCAATCGCGTTCTTGTCGCCGCCGACGAAATGATCAAAGGGTGAATCAAACAAGATTTGTGTGCGTTCATAAGATGCGATAGCTCGAAGAAGATCGGAAGCGTTCGGCGGATGACCAAAAACATGCTGAAACGCCTCCTGGTATCCCTTTACACGCGCGATCTGCGCCACAGCCGCATCCAGGCTTGCGCAGCCCATCTCACTCGGGTTAACAATTGGAAACTCCGCCTGCTCCTCGAGCGTGTTTGCCCGGCCGTCCCAAAACTGCGTTTTATTGTACGTGGCATTGAGAACGGTCGGCGCATTACGTTGACCAACGCGGCCCTCAATGCCAACCGACGTCGTCTTCCTGTCGGTGAAGGCTAGTTTTGGATCGTGACAAGTGCTGCACGAGACGGTGCCGTCAGCTGAAAGCTGCCGTTCGAAGAAAAGTTTCTGGCCCAGGGAAATCTTCTCCGGCGTCTGTGGATTATCCGCTGGGATCGTCGCCCGAGTCAGCTCGAGCGGCAGGCCAACTTGTTGGAGCGACTTCGGCTGCGCTAAGGGGTCCGTTTCCGGAGTTGGCAGTGATTTTGAGCTCCTATTGGGCGTCCGCTCACAGCAGGAAACTAGTGATGCAAACCCACCTACGATTACAGCAAGAATCGAAACGCGTTTCACTTGAAAACGCAGTGTAATTCTCCCGCCTATCTTCGTAGAAGCCGAAATTCAAACCTGGAAGCACTCTCGAGTTATGTGTCCGTTGATTTTGCAGATGATTTGATCAAGCCGGTGTGTCTAGGGGAGTCGACGAGTTTTTGATTGACCGTCGAGAAATCATCATCGGCGGCAAGATACTCGTAGATAGCTGAAAAATCTTCGAGGGCGTGTCCCTTCATCATTGCGAGGCGATACAGTTCTTTGGCGGTATTAGTGACGGGCATCGCTACTCCGGATTCGAACGCACTTACTGACGCAAGATGCAAATCCTTTTGCTGCCAGCGCAACGGAAATTCCGCTTCATACTTTCCGCTCTCAATTTTCTCCCGCTTCGATGCAAGAAAGGGCGCGACCGCAGGCGTGCCCAGTAATGAATCGAATAACACGTCCCGCGAGATTCCGAGCGCCTGGCCCAACGCCATCGCTTCGGCAAACGCCGCCATGGCGTTGCCCAGCAAAACATTGACGACCATTTTCATGGCAGTCCCCGTGCCGTGACCGCCCACGTGGACAATCCTGTTGCCCATGCAGAGCAACAGCGAGCGAATCGTTTCCAAATCGGCCGGTTCAGCTCCTACCCAAAAGACCAGCTTCGCTTCGGCAGCCGGTCCAGCGGAGCCGGTTACTGGAGCGTCAACGAAGCGTACGCTGCGGCGCGCTGCTTCAGCGGCCATTCTCTTCGAAAAGGAGGGATTCACCGAGCTGCAATCCACCCAAATTGCGTTTGAGCGGAGGTGATCTAAAAATCCATTGTCGCCGAGAGCGGATTCTTGGACCGCAGCCGGATTGGCCAGCATCGTGAATAAGATATGCACTTGTTCGGCGAGTGTCGCCGGGGAATCGGCCAGCGTTCCGCATGGGCCGACCAGGGGCTGCGCTTTTGCAGGCGTGCGGTTGAAGAGGACCAGCGGATGCCGGTTCTTTTGCAGGTCAGCAGCCATGCGGCTGCCCATAATGCCTAAGCCTATGAATCCAATTTTCATTTGTGTTGGTTTCTAGTTCACCGATGGGTCGATCAATTTCAGTCCGGTCGCCTCATCCAATTGTTTGTGTAAAGGTGTAGGGTAGACGGTCATAAATAACTCAAGGGTCGGAAAGACGAATGCGTTAATCAGGTGACCACCGCGCACCGCTCCGTCAGACGATGCTACAGACACGTGGGCGTGAACGACAGGTTGATCACCGGACAGCGCTATGTTTCCGATCATCGAGACCAGCTCCACCTGTTGTTCAATTGGAACCAGCTTGAACTCCTTTCTGCTGTCGTCGAACCAGGCTACAGTGGCGCGGCTGAATGCTCCGATCGCGGTGAAGCTTGCCGACGTGACTTTGTTTTGTTTCGCAAAATCGGTCAGGCCCGACATGACTTCGTCGCCTTTAGCAAGGACGATGGCGTAGCTCTTCACGCCACGATTTTCTGCCAGCAACCGGACTTTCATGCCCGGCGCCTTTCCAGTGGCCACTGCAGATGAGGGCGAAAGGTATCCCTCATGTTGGTCGGGATTCTCTTGCTGCGCTTTCATTTCGGTTACACCTGCAAGCAGTGCCAACGCTAAGGCAGGCAACATTGTTATTTCATTGGGAAAATTGTTCATAATTGTTTCAAGCTGTTGCTTCTGGTTCCTACGACTTGCTGCCTTCGATCTCCGCAATGTCGTTATCGGTAAGATCCAATTCAACCGCGCGTTATCGAGGAACATGACAGCATGTCCGGCATTATGTCCGCCGTCGAAGCGGGGACCGGTGTCGCGATTGGTGCAGACTTTGGTTATAGTTTCGGAAAGCGAATGAAATTTTTTTGCACCTCACTCCTGAGCCCAGACCAGCTCGGTCGGCATTGCTGGACCAAAAGGACGGCTCAGTCCAAATCGCACTCCGTGCGTGGCCGAAGGCCTAGCGAAACGGAAAATGTCTCAAGTCGATTTCTCGCCGCACTAAAACCGGTTCACGCCCATCAGCCGCGCGGATGGGCAAAGATGGCAATCGAGGCGATAACGAAGATTACAGGAACGATTACTCGGCAGTAGCGATCAAGCTTTTTCGCTCGCGCGACCTGGTCATTATTATCCAGGATCGTGGTCACCAAAACTTCGATCAGCGACAAGAAAACGAGCAGGGTGCTGACTAGAAAGAAAACATCGAGCCGCGTCATGTAAGGCAAGCGCGGTAGTTGGGTATCCACAGCGAAGCGATATGCGATGAGCGTGAGCATTGAAGTTACGGCGATGCTGAACTGCGTGTTCGAGTTCGTCGGTTCGGTCCAAAACACCGACCATGACATCATCACGATCAGAACGAGGGGAAGAATTACTTTCAGGATGTAATGCAGGACATTACGCGAAGCGGTGAATTCAAAAACATAGCCTGAATACTGCAAGCCGGGTGTTAGCGCATAAACGCTGGGTTTGGCATCCCATTTCTCTACCGTCCAGTCGGGTAGCGTGATCGACCGCGAGATTCCGGCCGCTTTCTGGAGTCCATCACGGATCCAGTTCTCATCTGGCAAAAACGCCACTTCGTCCGGTCGATATCGAATCGCAACGAAATGAATACGAAAATTCTGCCGGTCGAACGGGAAAGATTCTAGCCGCAAAGGTTGGGTGAAGGGACCGACATAGCGCTGCCGGTACAGAACGGTTCCATTAGGCTCCACCTCGGCAGACTCCGGTAGTTTGCGAACAACTGAACTCGTTTCATTTGCGATACT
>QHPU01000003.1 GCA_003219175.1 Verrucomicrobiota bacterium
CGCCCAGTGCTGCTCGCCTTGATGGATCATTCGCACGCATGGCTGATCAAGCCAGCTTTGGACACGCTCGACGGCTTCCTTGAGACTGAGCGGGCGGCGATGTAAGCGGAGATTTGTCCCAACGCGAATGAACGCTGTCAGCACCGGCCAGCATAAGCAAACGGGCTCAGCACCACTGAGCTGTGTGTCCCACCAAATTCGCGCCGCTTGATGATGTTCCGAAAGAGTGTCTTCGGCGTAGAGCAGCAGATTAGCGTCAACCAGGATCATCGGTGCTCTTCTCCCTCAGCGTGCGCCAAAAGCTCCGAAATGTTGTCGTAGCTCAGACCCGCGCGTAATCCCAGCGGACGCCCTTTAGTGCGATACGGCTTGGCCCGAGGCGGCCTCAGCACTTCGTCGAGCCCGATGCGCAAAGCGGTGTTGATGATTTGCTTGAACGGCTTGTGAAGTTTCGCAGCACTCTTCTTTGCCTTGGCTGCAACGTCCGGATCGAGAGTCAAGGTTGTCCTCATGCAAGACATCGTGATGCCTTTGTCTAGATTGTCAAGATGTGCAACGGCGATCACGGGCCGCAAAATCCATCAATAGGCAAAATTCCTCATCATGTGAACGCTCGTGTCACATCGACAAGAGCACCTTCTGGAGGTTGCGCTTCACCCCCTCACCGTTTCAGCTTTTCGCGAATAATGAAACACTACTTGACATACACACCGCGGCGTTGCTATGAGAGCGCGTGCTGCGGTTGGCTTTCGATTGCGAAGCGCCGCCCGATGCCCAAGGTTACTGCGACATGAAAAAACTGGAAGCCATCATCAAACCGTTCAAGCTCGAAGAGGTCAAAGAAGCGCTCGCGGAGCTCGGCATCGAAGGGATGACCGTCACGGAGGTCAAAGGGTTTGGGCGGCAAAAAGGACATACTGAGATCTACCGGGGAAGCGAATACACGGTGGATTTTCTGCCGAAGGTGAAAGTGGAAGTCGTAATGGCGGACGACTTGATTGAAAAGGCGGTCAATGTCGTGGTGACCGCAGCGAAGACCGGCAAGATCGGGGACGGCAAGGTGTTCGTGCTTCCGGTTGAACACGCGGTGCGCATCCGCACAGAAGAGATCGGCGAAAAAGCGGTTTAAATTTAATGGCGAAGCTCGAATGGCGAATGACGAAACAATGACAAAAGTGGGATGACGAAATCCAGGCCGCGGCCGGGTTCCTCATTCAGTCATTCTTTCGGCACTCGTCATTCGGATTTCGTCATTTTGCTTTCCATCAACTCTCAACTATCAACCAAAAACTCCGCAACATGGCCAAAGACAAAACTCCATCCGACGTCAGCAAAATGATCAAGGACCACGGCGTAAAGCTTGTGGACTTCAAATTCACCGATCTGCCAGGAACTTGGCAGCATTTCACCACTACGCTCACCGAGTACAACGAGGACATTTTTGCGGACGGACTCGGGTTCGACGGCTCGAGCATTCGCGGCTGGAAAGTGATCAACGCCTCTGACATGCTCGTCATTCCAGATCCGACCACCGCGTGGATCGATATCTTCAACGCCGAACCGACCGTCAGCCTCATTTGCACCATCGTCGATCCGATCACTCGCGAGCCGTACGATCGAGATCCGCGCGGTGTTGCCGAAAAGGCAGAGGCTTACCTCGAATCAACCGGAATCGCGGATACCGCCTTCTTCGGGCCGGAAGCGGAATTTTTCATCTTCGATGATGTGCGTTTTTCCGCGAGCGCGAATTCCGCCTTTTACCAGATCGAGAGCGGCGAAGGTCATTGGAACAGTGCGCGGGAAGAATTTCCGAATCTCGGTTACAAAATTCGCGCGAAAGAGGGCTACTTCCCGGTACCACCGGCTGACACGTTACAGGACATTCGCAATGAAATGTGTCTCGAGTTGGAGAAAGCTGGCGTTCCCATCGAGAAGCAGCATCATGAGGTGGCCACCGCCGGCCAGGCCGAGATCGATATTCGTTTCGCCCCGCTGAAGGAAATGGCCGACCACATGCAGTACTACAAATATATCGTCCGCAATGTGGCCAGGCGGCATAACAAGACCGTCACTTTCATGCCAAAGCCGCTTTTTGCAGACAACGGCTCGGGCATGCATACCCACATCTCGCTTTGGAAGAGTGATAAACCGCTCTTCGCTGGCAATGGTTACGCGGGATTGTCCGACACCGCGTTATTTTTCGTTGGCGGAATTTTGAAGCATGCGCCTGCACTTACCTGCTTCACCAATCCGACGACCAACAGCTACAAACGGCTCGTTCCCGGATTCGAGGCACCGGTTAATCTAGCCTATTCCGCACGTAATCGTTCCGCCGCGATTCGCATTCCTACTTACTCCGCCAATCCGAAATCGAAACGTATCGAGTTCCGCACACCCGATCCCGCGGCCAATCCGTATCTTGCCTTCAGTGCGCTCCTTCTCGCAGGCTTGGATGGAATTCAAAGCCGCATCGATCCCGGTGATCCGCTCGACAAAAATCTCTACGATCTGCCGCCTGAGGAACTCGCCAACGTCCCGAGTGTGCCCGATTCCCTCCGAGGTGCGATGGAAGCGTTGGAAAAGGACCACGATTTCCTCCTCAAAGGCGACGTCTTTAATTCCGATTTCATCGCGAACTGGCTGGAGATGAAACAAAAGGAATACGACGCCCTACGATTGCGCCCCCACCCGTACGAATTCAGCATGTATTACGACGTGTAAAGGCGCCGTTAGCGCTGCGCGGCTCTTGTTCTTGGGAGCGCACTCGCCCCCGCGGACTTTTCTTCTTGCCGAAGCATTGCGGCCAGGCGACGCAATGAGGGCGCGAAGCGCTTGCCCTCGCGGAAAGAATGCAACCGAATCGTGTAGATACTTGGAATTTCGGTTCTCAAGCAAAAGTTGAGAACGAGAACTGAGGGAACCTTTGCCTAACGAAAATATTTTCGCGCCGGTAAAACGGCGACCACCATATTTTCTACCGGCAATAGTTGCAGCCTTTCTCCTGATGATGTTTTGCACGAGGTTTCCAGATCAGTTGATTCTCTTTCCCAGCACGCAACTCATCGACGCGCACGACGCCGTGCGAGAAACAATTCCATTCTATAAGGGTGAGCTGGAAATCTGGACTGCGCGTTCGTATCTCGCGAAACAACACGACCGTGTCGATGCCTACATCCTGCGTTTCTATGGTAACGCCGACCGCGCCGATCGCTGGGTCGCGCTCGAAGCCGACGCGTTTGGGGAACGGGCCATCGACGTTTGGGGTGTAAATTATCCAGGTTTCGGCGGCAGCACCGGTCCAGCAAGACTGAAACGAATGGGTGAGGCCGGTGTTTCAGCCTTCGACGCGCTAAAAACAAAAGCCAACGGTAAACCAATCTATGTTTTCGGCGCTAGTGTCGGAAGCGCGGTCGCACTGCATATCGCGGCTAACCGCGACGTTCACGGTCTAGTCCTCCACAATCCGCCACCACTACGCCAAATTATTTTACGCTATTACGGCTGGTGGAACTTGTGGCTCCTCGCCGGCCCTGTTGCCCTGCAAATTCCACGCGACCTCGATAGCGTTGCCAATGCAAAACGCATTCATGCACCCGCAATTTTTCTGCTCGCGCAAAATGACGAAATTGTTCCCCCGAGATTCCAGCGCCTGGTAGTCGATTCCTATGCCGGGGAAAAACAAGTCATCCCGTTGCCCGGCGCATATCACAATTCTCCAATCGAAGGCCTGGTCGTAACTGAAATTCATCATGCCTACGATTGGTTGTTTGGAGCCGCGGTCCACTGACCTGCAGCCGGCATCGGTGATGCCGGCGCGAACCGGTTAGAGAGGCGAGCTCCGCGAGTCCGTCGAATTTGCTAACTATGAGGGGTGACTGCCAAGTCGCCCGCCTTACAAGAGCACAAATCGCGACGGCTTGGCAGCCGCCGCTTCCAGTCATGGACATCCATCCTCCCGTTTCAACGCTTCAATCCTTCAGCGCTTCAACGAATTCCCTTGCAACTTCCTCGGGTGGCCTGATGTTCAATCACGTATTATGAGCTTGCTCGCGAGCTTCATGAATCTGGCCGGACCAGATTTGATAGTCATCCTGTTGATCATCCTTGTCCTTTTCGGGGCAAAAAAATTGCCGGAACTGGCGCGGGGAATGGGACAAGCAGTGCGCGAATTTCAAAAAGCCAAGGACGAATTCAGCGACGAGCTGAATAAGGCCGGCAAGACCGAAGAAAAAACGGTTCGGCCCGCGCAGGCCAATGTTCCACGAATCGAGTCTGGCACGACCGGAACTCAGCCCGATCCGAACCAAGCCGTCGCTCCCGGCAACCGCGCCGATCAGATCTAAGCGGGTGCCGCGCTTCCTCTTCGTGTCATCCCGAGCGAAGCCGAAGGGTCTCTAACTGTCGCGGTGTTCAAACATCTGGCGCAGATCGGCGAGCCGCTGCGAAGGCTTGTCCGAGAAATAAATAGAGTCGCGCAGATACAGCTGAAGCGATAGGCTATCCACAGGATGGAACGGCGGCACATCAAATGGATTCCACTGGTGTTGGCCGGGTTGTTCTTCGCGTATCAATATTTTTCTTCGGAGAAATTCGTTAACCCGGAGACCGGTCGAAAGAGTCATGTCGCTATGTCCACACGAGAGGAGGGGTTGCTCGGATTGCAAAGTTACCAGCAAGTATTGGCGCAGTCCGAGACTGTAGACGGAGGGCCCGAGTTGGAAATGATCAAACGGGTGGCGTCCCGTCTGGCCAGGGCAACGGGAAAAGCTGGAGCGGACTTTGACTGGCAAGTCTCGCTAATTCGTTCGTCACAAGTAAATGCGTTTTGTCTGCCAGGTGGCAAGATCGTAGTTTACAACGGCATTCTTCCGGTTACACAAAATGAGCCCTCCCTCGCGACCGTTCTTGGTCACGAAATGGCGCATGCTACTTCGCGCCATGGTTCGCAGCGCGTTTTGCAACAGAACCTGGCCCAAACCGCGCTAACCGGCGTGGCCATGTCCCTTTCCGATATGGATTATGACAAACAGCGCGCTATCATGGGCGCACTTGGCGCCGGTGCCCAATTCGGCGTACTCATGCCATTCAGTCGCCAACATGAATCAGAAGCGGACGCGACTGGTTTACATTACATGGCGCGGGCTGGTTATGATCCGCGCGAAAGTATCGGGTTTTGGCAACGCATGGAAAGGGCCGGGGGTGCGCAGCCGCCCGAGTTCCTTTCCAGTCATCCGTCACACGGGACCCGAATCGAGCAACTGCAAGCAGAGATCCCAAGGGCTTTAGAGGAATACAACAGATCGCCCGCGGCCGACACCCAATCCTCGAGATAGTTGTAGTCAGAGCGTTTTCCCGCCGTGTCAACGCCCCGGCAGCGCAGCGCTGCTCCTGCTGGCAATCCAATACTTGCTAATTCAGCGCGGACCGCTTTCCTCAATCTGAAGCAACCGCGGCATGATCTTGTCGTCGGCATGGTCAAGCGATTTGAAAAGCAGCACGTAAAACGAAATCACTGCGACTAACAAAACGGCCGTGGTGGCGAAATGGTGAACCCGAAGGTGTTGCCATCGCGGCATGAATGCAATCAACCCGAAAATACTTAGTAGCACGATGACGGCGTCGAAGCTGGCACGCTGCCAGTAACTACCTCCGAGGTGCAGCCACATACCGAATTCATCAAACGTCAGCGCCATCCCAATACCGTAAACGATCGCGCAGATAGCCCGCCGTGCCTCATTCATTTCTGCGAAAAGAAGCACTGCCGCGATAGTCGAGAGCAAAAAAATTCCGTAGTTCAGGTGATGGACATGCGTTCCGCCAAGGTGCAGGAACAGATCCGGTAAACGGTGCATCATGATAAGGATGACCAGCGCTCGCGATGCAATAAACGTGAGCAGAAAGGCCACAAAGACAAGACGCGCCAGATGGCGCGTCGGTGACGACGGCACGTTCATCAGGAATCTCTGCCGTAGCGCGTGGCAAATAGCAAACTCTCCTGGTTTGCGTGTGACTGTTTTCAGTTAAGCTGTTAGCCGATATGCCGAACTATCTCGTGGTCAGTACGAGCGGAAACCCAGACAGCAACAGCCGGCGAATGGGACAGGCCGCTTTCGACTGGCTCAAGAAAGCAAAAGTGAATTGCGAATGGCTCGACATTAGCAAGCTTGATCTCCCAATGTGCGACGCCGACGCCTGTTATAATCATCCCGCCGCGAAGAATATAACTGCCGCAATCGAAAGAGCTGATGGAATTATGGTGGCGACTCCGGTTTACAACTACGATGTCAGCGCCGCCGCGAAGAACATGGTCGAGTTAACTGGAAGCGCCTGGGAAGACAAAGTAGTTGGCTTTCTTTGTGCCGCCGGTGGCATGGGAAGCTACATGTCGATAATGAGCTTTGCCAATAGCCTGATGCTCGATTTCCGTTGTCTTATTATCCCGCGCTTCGTTTATGCCACCGGCGATTCTTTCGACGGCGAAAGACTCACCGACACAGAAATCGCCAAACGAATTGGACAAGTTGCGGCCGAGCTTGTGCGAGTGACCAACGGAGTACGTGGCAAGTGAACTACTGGATTGGCACGTCGGGCTTCCAATATGCGGAATGGAAGGGGACCTTTTACCCCGAGGATTTACCCGTGGCCAAGATGCTGCCCTTTTACGCCGAGCGACTCAATACCACGGAAATTAACTACACCTTTCATCGCATTCCAGCTCCGAAAACGATCGAGAACTGGTGCAAGCTGACCCCCGAGACGTTTCGATTCACATTGAAAGCGCCGCAAAAGGTCACCCATTTCGCAAGATTGCGGAATTGTGGGGATACGGTGGATTACTTTTACGAAGTAGCGACCGGGTTAGGGACGCGTCTTGGGCCGGTTTTATTTCAGCTTCCACCCAATTTGAAGAAAGATGCTGCTCTGCTGGAGCATTTCACCGAATCGTTGCCGGCGAGTATGCAAGCGGCCTTTGAATTTCGTCACCAATCCTGGTTGGATGAGGAAGTTTTCGCGCTACTGCGAAAACGAAATGTCTGCTTGTGCATTGCCGACACGGACAAACTCCAGACACCGCAGGTCGCGACTGCTGATTGGGGCTACTTGCGTTTGCGTCGTGAGGAGTATCAACCTGACGATGTGAATCGATGGGCCGATGTAGTCAAGGCACAACGCGAGAGATGGTCGGACGTTTTTGTTTATTTCAAGCACGAAGAGGCGGGAATTGGACCGAAGCTTGCGACCCAGATGAGGCAGGTGCTGTAGCGGCGGTCTATCACCGCCGGGACCAGGCTTTCCTGCAAAACTTTGACCAGATCAACCACGTTGGTAGCGCGCGGTTTTACCTCAAGCTTGGGGCCAATCTCTTTCTTGTTAGCTTTTTGTTCGATCAGTTCCATTACCGCATCGCGATATTCGTCACGATACTTCTTCGGTTCCCACGCGCTTGACATGCTTTCAATGAGCGCGTGCGCCATCTTCAGCTCTTTTTCGTTCAACTCGGTCTTGGGCCGATTTAGTTCGTCCGGTGTCAGAACTTCGCTGGCGAAATGCATCAGTTCCAAAATCAGGAACAACCCATCGGCTTTGACCGCAGCGAGGTATTCGCGATTGCTGATAACGACCTTGGCCACGCCAATCTTCCCGGTCCCGCTTAATGCTTTGTGCAACAAGGCGTAAGCTTTCTCGCCACCCTTTTGCGGCTCAAGAAAGTACGGTTTATAAAAGAATTTTGGGTCAACCTGTTCCAGCTCTACGAAATCGGTAATGTCGATCGAATGAGTCGATTCGATCCGCACCTTCTCAAAGTCTTCGTCTTTTAGCACAATGTACCGGCCACGCTCGTATTCAAAACCCTTGACGATTTGATCCGCCGCAACTTCTTTCATGTCGGCCTCGGCTACCTTCCTGTATTTAATCGGGCTTAGGTCACTCGCGCGCAGTTGACGAAAACTCAACTTCTCCTCGCGCGTGGCAGGATAAACGGCAATCGGAATATAAACCAGGCCGAAGCTGATGCTGCCTTTCCAAATAGGACGCATAATTTTCGAGGGTCGCGCAGCCTAAATAGGACAATGCCTCTTGTCAATGCTGCCGTCCGCTTCGGGAGCAGCAACAATCAAGCCATCGGAATGGCGGCGGCTTACACCAGGCAAACAAATAATGTCGCAATTACGCTTTCTTACTTCCGGGTTTTGAATTGCCCGCTGGTAGTGATTGCGCACGAGTAGCGGCGCGCTCTGCATCTTGCATGCGCCCCACCGCGCGGTACTCCTCGGAGAGATGTTGCCACGGTAACCGGTTGTTCGGCAAAAGCTCCGTCGCTCTTTCAAACGCTTTCACGGCAGCACGGTGATTGCCTTTCTTTTGATAGGCCAATCCAAGATTCTCCCAAACTGGTGCATAGTTCGGCGCCAAACTTGCGCCTTTTCGAAGATAGGATATTCCCGCGTCTACCTGTCCCGTTGTCACCAAACAGTATCCCAGTTGCGATTGCACAAGGAAATCTCGCGGCGCCAAACGCGCGGCCCGCTGCAACGGTGGAATGGCCCGCGCAAGGCGGTTTACACTAATATAGCTATATCCTTGCAATGCCAGCATGGCAGCACTGTCCGGCGCTACTTCAGCCGCCTTTGAGACAGCGTCCAAGGTAGCTTCAGTATGCCCCAGCTCTTTCTCGGCGCGCGCCAATAGCAACCAGGTAAACACAAAAGCGGGCGCAAGTTCAGTCGCCTTCTTAGCGTATCGCCGGCTTTCCTCTTTGTGACCCACGCTTTGGGCGCAATCGCTTAGAAAAACGTACGGAATAAAAGAATCCGGTTCGAGCTCCGCGCAACGTTGAAGGTGTGGCAACGCCGCGGCAAAGTGGCCCTGTGCAGCTTCTACCAATCCCAAGCCAAAATGCGCCTCAGCCGAGCGGGGTTGAATGCCAGCAGCAGTATGGAAAGAAGAACTCGCTTCTCTATATTGACGCAAACTACAGGCTAAAGATCCACGAAGGCAATATGCCGGGGCGCTGTGCGGATAACGTTCGGTCAATTTGCGACTAAAATTCATCGCCCGCCGAAAATCTCGCTTGCTAATCGCGGAGACGGTCTGCTGCCCTAGAGGGTCGCGAAATGCGGGATCTTGCTGTTGCAGTGTGCGCTGAACTTGCGGCTTAAGCAGCTTCTCCGGCGGAGGGAGCTTGTTCAGGAGCTTGTCAATGGCCGCATCCTGAGCGAAGGCATCGGAACCAAGGACTAGTCCTAACAAAATCGCGATGCTCGGAACGAAAGAAAAGGCCATCTTGGTTTCTACCAAATTATCGTGCCAGTTCCACTTTTGAAACTCATTCTCCCGCAAGGCCACTGCTGGAAAAGCCAGCGAATGCTCCTTGTTTACTTGAGAATCATTATTGCCGCATCGCTGATCCTAATCATCAACCAGGCAGGTGCTGCTTGCGTCTGGAAGGTCACGAGCGGCGCTAATGTTCTTTACCTCGGAGGCTCCATCCATGCGTTGAAAAGCAGCGACTATCCTTTGCCGGCTGCCTACAACCGTGCCTTTGACGCTTCCGATCGGGTTGTTTTCGAGGTAAATCATGTCGATCCGCGAACTTACGACTACTTGCGACGCGTTTTTGGACTATTAAAGGTCCCGGAAACCAAATTTGCACGCTATCGGCCCTGGTTTCTTTCCCTTGTGCTTCAAGCACCCGCCTTGCACGGTATGTCCGAGACACTGGGTGTAGAAGAATTCCTGATCCGACGTGCACGCGCCAATTCTAAACCGGCGTCGGGCTTGGAATCGGCACGCGAACACGCCGACGTCTTCCTCGGCTTAACTGATCGGCAAGGTGAGGCAATGTTGCTGATGATGTTTCTCCCGACGCAACGCGGCAGAGGTAGCACAGGCGATGAGATCGCACGGGCATGGAGGCGCGGAGACGCGGATACCGATACCCGGATCATGATGGATGAGTTCCGCAATTTCCCTTCGCTCGCGGAACGATTCCTGACTGATCGCAACCGCAAATGGATTCCGAAAATCGAGAGATACTTGCAAAGCGAGAAGACCTACTTTGTCGTGGCCGGCGCGGCGCATATGGGTGGACCCAATGGCATAGTCGCACTCTTGCGAGCTCGCGGCTATCACGTCGAACAGCTTTGATTCTTCGGCCCTGGGTTTAAGTTGCTACTGTCCTCCCTCGGATCATCGGTATCCTCTTTCTTGCGGTTGCCCCTTCGTTGGTGGCAAAGGAGCAGGAGTTCCGTTTCGACAGATCAGATGCACAGACTGTAGATTTAATGGGCGGGTTTAATCAGTGGAAGGGCCTGCCCATGACCAGGCAAGCTAACGGAACGTGGACGATCAGAGTTTCGATCCCACCCCCTGACTAGGAGCGGCAATGCCCATCCGACTCAGACCTTGTCCCTTTTTCTCTCTTCCGCTGTTCGCTACTCCACCAGCGGCAGGAATTTCTCCCGTACTACTTTGTCGTCCTTAACTGTGTAAATGCCTACCTCCGACGTGTGCATCCGCTCTTTCGAATTCTTATCCGTCGCATCAACGTCAAACCGCACCACAAAAGTGTCGCCTGCAACAAACGGCCCACTCACCTTCGAATCGTGTACCTCCATGTTCTTTTCCCACCAATCATTTTTGCCACGCACTCGATCAATCCCTTTCACTTCCGCTGGGACGTTACCGACTGTGTGCGGCTCCACACTAACGATGTCGTTCGCGTAAAGCTCGTCGACCGCTTTCTTCCATTCGGTTCCCTTGCAAAGCTCTACCAATCTCATTGCTACTTCTTCCGTACTCATCATTCCTCTCTTTTGATGTCTTATCGTTTCATCTAACTGAAGCTGCGACCTCGCGCCGTACCATCCCGTTCGATTTTTTTACCTGAGGCGCTGGCTGAATGACTCCAACGATGTTACCGGCCGGATCTTCAGCGTAGGCTAACCAACCAACATTCGGGATTTGCATCTTCGGTACACAAATCTTCCCGCCGCTCTCCTCAATTTTTTTGATCGAACGGTCAAGCGACGGCACCGCAACTGTATTGATCGTTCCAGGAGGCTGACCCTCTCGCGGACGAGTAAGACCGCCATTGATTCCCGGAGTCTTATCGTTGCCGGTCCTGACAACCCAATATTCGAACGGTCCGCCCTCAAACTTCTCGAACTTCCAGCCAAAGACTTTCTCGTAGAACGGTTGAACCGCTTCCGGGTCGTCCGTGTAAATTTCGAAATGTATCACGCGCTGCATATTTGCATCCTTTCTAGCGAATTTGTTTGTCTTTTATGAATACGCTGCCCATCAACGTCGCGCCGCAATCATTAGGATATTGGCTGATATGAACGCAGGACAGGTGTTTCCCAGCAATTATGTTTTCGTTTGGTCTAACGGGTTTGGCCCTTTTTCTGAATGCAAAAGAATGCGATTCACCTACGCGAATCCCGCTCGGAACCTACTTTTTTCAACATCATGCCGGAAGATTCGGAGGGGACCCGGTCCGAGCCGGACTGGCGTTAAAGCGCGTTCTCCCGTCTAATCCCGATTGCGAATGAAAAGGCCGGCTGATTCGCCCATTTTTTTTGCGAAACCGGCTGCCTTTCGCGCATGGCTCGAGAAACATCACCATACCACCACCGCACAATGGATTGGCTTTCATCGAAAATCGTCCGGACGCGCGAGCATAACCTGGCCTGAGGCAGTCGACGAAGCTCTGTGCTTTGGTTGGATCGACGGTTTGCGAAAAACGATTAACGCGGGCAGCTACAAAATTCGTTTCACGCCGCGGCGCCCCAACAGCATTTGGAGCGCGATCAATATTGCGCGGATGAAAGACCTTATTCGTCAAGGGCGAGTTTGCCCTGCGGGAATGACGGCCTTTCAGAAACGCACACCTGCGAAATCACACGTTTACAGTTATGAAAATCGCAAAGCGGCGAGATGGAGTAGTGCACCAACGAAACTGTTCCGCGCCGAGAGCGCCGCATGGAAATTCTTTCAACAACAACCCAAATCCTATCGACAAACCGCGATTTGGTGGGTGGTCAGCGCGAAGCGCCCGCAAACCCGGGAAAATCGGTTACAACGGCTCATCGCTTTGTCGAAAACAGGTCGTAGATTATGGCGATAACCCGTTAGACATTCGATGTTCTTGTTGAAAAGTTGCATTTTCTGACTTGACCACAAACCCTCCGATGACTAGACCATCTCAAGCGCTGGCCACTCTTCACGAATGGGTTCAATCGGAAAGTCTGCGAAAACACTGTTACGCCGTGGCGGATTCGATGAAGCATTTCGCACAATTGCGAGGTGAAGATCCGGATATTTGGGAAGCCGTCGGATTATTGCATGACATGGATTACGAGCGCCATCCGAACCTCGAACGTAGTTCCACCGAAGGTCATCCCTTTGTCGGTGTGACGTGGTTGCGCGAGCACGGCTGGAGCGAAGAAATCTGCCACGCGATTCTTTCGCACGCTGATTATTCAGGCGTGTCTCGTGAAACGCCGCTGGAAAAAACGCTCTACGCTGTCGATGAGCTGAGCGGATTTGTCATTGCAGTGGCGCGCGTGCGTCCATCGAAAAGCATTCATGAGGTCGAGGTCACGGCCGTAAGAAAGAAGATGAAGGATAAAGCCTTTGCTCGCGCGGTGAATCGCGAAGACATCGTGCGTGGGGCAGAAGAATTGGGTATGCCCTTGGATGATGTCATTGCACAGGTCATCGCCGCGTTAAAGTCAGACGCCGAGCGGCTGGGGCTTCAGGGTCAGGCAGGGGCGGTTCACTGAACCGCCCGCGGGCGACTCCGGCCTGGAGTGGCGGAGTTAATCGCCCCGACCTACATAGTTTCCAGTAGCTCGCGCGTCTCAGCGACCCCCGCATGCCAAACTTTCATCATCTCTTCATCTGCTTGCTGGTAATGACCGCCATAGTTACCATCCTTCAAATAGTCGCGTAACGACCGCGGATCTAATTGCCGCAAATACTCGAGATCACTCATCGGCTTTCGTTCGCTGGGCATGGAAACGTTGACTAAGCGCGTCCATGGAAAATTTTCCATCCAAGACGCGTGCGATGCGATCGGATCGATCGCGATGACTTGCGCCCAGGCTTTTGGCGCACTCCACCAGTTGTGAAACTTCACTCGCAGATTCGGATGATCCGCCATCCATTCGCCTACCAGTGATTGTGCCGGAGAATTCCCGCCGTGGCCGTTAACGATCAGGATTCGCTTAAACCCCTGCTCCGCCAATGCATCGAGAATATCGCGAACTACTGCTAGATGCGTATCGATGCGTAGCGTAATCGAGCCAGGAAACGCCTGAAAGTAAGGCGTGATTCCATAAGCCAAAACCGGAAAGACTGGCACTCCCAAGGGCTCCGCCGCTTCCATCGCGATTCGTTCAGCTAGAATGCTATCAACGCTCAAACTCAAATACGCATGCTGCTCAGTACTCCCGAGCGGCAACACACAGCGATCATCGCGTTTGAGGTACTCCTCCACCATCATCCAATTCATCTCGCTGACATGCATGTGCTTCGTCGATTCGCCCGTTCCGTTGACCTTCAGTACTGCACAAGGGCATCATCGGGATAACAATAAAGCCAGCGCTCGCCCGGCTGAGCGGAAGCGATCACGGGGTGCCCGGCGGCGCGAGCATGTTTGCTGGCATGTTGATTCGGAGAGCTGTCGCAGCACAAGGTCACGCCGCATTCCTGGCACGTTCGCAAATGCACCCAGCGTGCGCGGATTTTTACGCACTCACTACATTCGAGACGTGACGGGTGTTTCACCTCGGTAACGGCGGAAAGATGAGTACAGCTTTCGTTAGTCATAACATTACATCGTCTTTAAATACTCGTGAACAAACTGGACTGCCATCGCGCCTTCGCCGACCGCAGAGGCAACCCGTTTGACCGAACCCGAGCGCACGTCACCAGCAGCGAACACCCCAGGCCGGCTCGTTTCCAAGAGAAATGGTTGTCGCTTCAAAGTCCAGCGTGGCGAATCGCCAACGTCGATTCCAGTGCACACAAAATCTTTTTCGTCCTTTTCGATCTCCGGAGGTAGCCAGCCCGTCCGTGGGAATGCGCCGATGAAGCTGAAAAGTGCAGGGGTTGCCAGTGTCTCCCTCTCGCCGGTAGTTTTATTTAGAATTTCAATGGAACTCAAATGACCATCGCCGTTCATGCGAACCACTTCGGTGCAGCGACGCAGTTCGATGTTCGGCGTGTGCACGATCCGATGTGCCAGATAGCTCGACATGCTCTTGCAAAGATCATCGCCACGGATGAGCAGGAGAACCTTGCGCGCATTCTGTGATAAATAAACCGCCGCCTGACCCGCAGAGTTGCCGCCACCGACAAGGGCGACATCCGCACCGCGGCACATCTGCGCCTCGTTAGGTGTCGCGGCATAATAAACTCCGGCACCTTCGAATCGGCTACAATGTTCCACATCAAGGCGCCGATATTCGGCCCCAGTCGCGATGAGCAGGCATTTGGCAATGACATTCTCGCCACCTTCCAGTTCGAGAACGGAATAGGCGCTGTCGAAAGACATTTTTGTTACCGAAGTGGCGATTGAGATTCGAGCCCCGAACTTGTCGGCTTGCAGAGCAGCGCGTTCGGCTAGCTCGCTGCCGGTGATGCCCATCGGAAAGCCCAGATAATTTTCGATTCGCATGCTGCTGCCCGCCTGCCCTCCTGGAGCGGTATGCTCGAGCACAATGGTGTTCAGTCCTTCGGAAGCGCCATACACCGCTGCGGCCAGTCCCGCCGGACCGGAACCGACAATCGCTAAATCATAAACGGTGTGTTCGACTGTCCGCCGAATACCGATGGCTTCAGCGAGCTCACGATTTGAAGGATTCCGCAAAAGCAAACAGTGCGCGCAAGTAACAACTGGCGTCTCGGCTTCGCTTACCCCGATTTGTTGAAGAAAATGCGCGACCGCGGGATCCTCCTCCAAATCAAACCACTTGAACAGGACTTGGTTTTTCGCCAGAAAATCGCGGATACGGAAAGTGTCGCGTGAATAACGAGAACCAATCACACGCAATCCGGTAAAGTCGGGCGATTCCCGCATCAATTGCCGTCGCGCTATAAATGCTTGCAGGATGACGTCACTGAGCTGCGGATCTTGATTCAAAATTTCTCGCAACTTTGTTTCGGATATTTCGAAGGCTTCACAATCCGAGCGGGCGATGGCGCTAACGATCTTTGGACTACCGGTGAGATGGCCAACGTCGCCGGTAAAATTTCCCGGTCCTTGAACCCTGAGTGTTTTTGGCTCCTCCCCCGTTATATCGACGATCTCGATTTCGCCCGCTTTGATTACGTAAAATTTGGGATCGCGATCACCGGCATGAAACAATGCCTCTCCGGCCGGAAATCTCTTGGGCGCGGCGTCGGCATAACGCTCGAGCCCCAACATTTGTGTTTCGGTCAGCGTTGGAAATGCAATTGCATTTAAATCCTGCTCTGCCATTTGCTCGACTCTCAACCCTCAGCAATGAAGACACAAGATGCGCTGGAAGATAGGCATCTTGCTTGTCTCGGCGCACGGCATAATGCTTGTCGGCCGCGGTCCGCCCAGAGCCTGCCGAACGGCTGCAAGCCTAACCTCCAGATCTTACCGAAAAAATTCTTTAAAAAATACTTGACTGATCAGTCTACATAGATATTTTGGAGGCATGCCACGAGTCAGCGACATGAAAGAGCGTCTGATGGACGCCGCGATGGACTTGATCTGGGAAAACAGTTACGGCGCCACCTCGGTCGACGCGATTTGTGAGCGCGCCGGGGCAAAAAAAGGCAGTTTTTACTACTTCTTTAAGTCCAAATCGGAGCTGGCGGCGGCTGCCTTGGAAGGTTGCTGGAACAAGAAGAAAGCAGAGATGGATTCCATTTTTTCGCCCACGGTCCCGCCCTTGGAGCGATTCGATCGCTATTTTGACTTTGTCCATGACCGGCTGGCCGAAGTGCAACAAAAGTGCGGTTCAATCCTGGGATGTCCATTCATAAGCGTCGGCAGCGAAGTGAGCACTCAGGACCAAATCGTGCGCGAGACGATCGATCGGATCATGGATCGCAAGCTAAATTATTTTGTCTCCGCGGTGCGCGATGCCGTGGCCGAGGGGCTAGTTGATGCCCCCGACCCGGTGGCAAAGGCCAGGGCGTTGTTTTCGTGCTACCAGGGGATGATGGCGCAGGCTCGGATTCAAAACGACATTGAGTTGCTTCGCGGATTTAAGGGAGTGGCGATGGAGGTTTTGGGGGTAAAACGGGCCCCTGCCCTGTCTTCATCATAAGCTTTTTTTGTCAATTTTATAGACGACCAGTCAAATATGGACCAACACAAAACGGAAAAACCAAATGAAAACTGATGAACCAAATAATCTAACCACCATTTTCCCCAACATCGTTTCCGTCGCCCTTGCGGGATTGAAACAACGGTTGCGGCAGGATTACGAGCGAGCTTATCCCGATTTGCGCGAAATCGTTCACCTCGTCCTTGATGAGGAAGAATCGAAAGCCTGGGAGCTCTCGTCGTTCCCGCATTTGCTTCTTCCTGATCTGGTCGAAGCGCACATCGCCAAACTCAATCTGCAGCCGGCAGAAACCAGGCACGAGGAGACCTTCGCGCCCCAGGATTTCACTGAAACCGACAATTGCGAACCGGCTTTCGCGTTATGCGCGTGATGAAACCAGCACTGCCACACACCTTGATCGTTGTAGGCCATCCATTGCGCCGCAGCGTGGCTGTGGAATAAAAGCAATTATGAGCTCGAAAATGAAAGTAGCGCAGATCAGTAAACCGGGTGGAGATTTTGAATTAGTCGAACGCGACGTTCCGGAGCCAAGTGCGGGACAAGTGCGCGTGAAAGTCGAAGCCTGCGGCATTTGCCACAGCGACACATTGGTTAAGGACGGTCTCTGGCCCGGCCTGCAATATCCTCGCGTGCCGGGTCACGAAGTCGCGGGACATATCGATGCAATTGGCAGCGGCGTTACAAATTGGAAAAAAGGTCAGCGCGTTGGCGTCGGCTGGCACGGCGGGCATGATTTTGTCTGTGAACAATGCCGGCGCGGTGAATTTGCGATGTGCATCAATCGCAAAGTCACCGGTATCGATTTCGATGGCGGCTATGCCGAGTATGTGATCGCACCGGCGGCCGCGCTGGCGGCGATTCCCGATGAATTGCCGGCGGAAGAAGCCGGGCCGTTCATGTGCGCGGGCGTGACGGTTTACAACGCGCTGCGCAATTCCGGTGCGCGTTCCGGTGACCTCGTCGCCGTGCAGGGGATCGGCGGACTAGGACATCTTGGTGTGCAATATGCGCGCCGAATGGGATTCAAAACCGTGGCCCTCGGCCGCGGCAAGGACAAAGGACCATTGGCGGAAAAACTGGGCGCACATCAGTACATCGATTCAAATGTCGCCGATACGGTGGCGGAATTACAAAAGCTGGGCGGGGCCCGGGTGATCCTGGCGACAGCACCAAGTGCAAAAGCGATTTCCGCAGTCGTAGAGGGGTTAGGAGTGAACGGCAATTTGCTCGTGCCTGCTGCGCCGTCGGAACCACTGAGCGTCAATGTGCTGTCGTTGATTATGGGGAGACGATCCGTCTCGGGTTGTTATTCCGGTACTGCGCGAGATTCGCAAGACACGTTGGAATTCAGTGCCTTCAACGACGTCCATCCCATGATCGAGAAATATCCGCTCAATCGGGTGGCCGACGCTTACGAACAAATGCACAGCGGCAAGGTGCGTTTCCGGGTCGTTCTCACTATGCAATAAAGAATTTCAATTCACGAAGCCGAAGGAGATATAAATGAACAACAACAACACATTTGAAGGGAAAGTTGCACTGGTGACCGGAGGAACTTCCGGTATTGGCAAAGCGACCGCGATCGCGTTCGCTCGTGCCGGCGCCAAGGTCATTCTGACCGGCCGCCGCGAAAAAGAAGGAGCACAAGTCGTCGCTGAAATTAAGAAGCTTGGCGCCGACGCGGCATTCGTCCGCGCGGACGTTGCCAAAGATGCAGATGTGAAAGCGATGGTCGATTTCGCGGTCAATAAATTCGGCCGGCTCGACGTCGCCTTTAACAATGCCGGCGTTGAATGGAAGGGACCGCTCGATCAGGCGACTGAAGCCGAATATCGCCGCGTTTTCGACATCAACGTCTGGGGCGTTCTTAATTCCATGCGCCATGAAATTCCAGTCATGCTCAAAAATGGCGGCGGCGCCATCGTCAACACCTCGAGCGTCGCCGGGCACGTCGGGCTCCCGCAAGTGAGCGTTTACATCGCGTCGAAGCACGCGGTCGAAGGATTGACCAAATCAGTCGCGCTCGAGTTCGCCAAACAGAACATTCGTATTAATGCGGTGGCTCCGGGCGTCATTGCGACAGAAATGTTCGATCGTTTCGCCGACGATCAGCTACGCAATCACATCACTTCGATCGTTCCGGTCGCGCGAGTTGGCGCGGCCGAGGAAATCGCCGCAGCGGTTCTCTATCTTACTTCCGATGCCGCGAAATTCACGACAGGCGCGTCGTTGGTCGTTGATGGAGGCTTTATCGCCGGATGAATCAATTGAATGAAACAAAACCGAGAGGAACAGAAATGAAAAAAGGAAAACTGAATGGAAAAGTTGCAGTAGTAACGGGTGCGTCGAAGGGAATCGGCGCAGGGATTGCGAAACAGCTCGCGGCAGAAGGCGCATCGGTCGTCGTGAACTACGCATCCGCGAAATCAGATGCGGACAAAGTTGTCGATCAAATCAGTAAAGGCGGTGGCAAGGCTCTCGCTGTCCAAGCGAGCGTTGCAAAAAAAGCCGACGTTGAAAAACTTTTTTCGGCAGCGGAAAAAGCATTCGGCAAGGTCGACATCCTGGTCAACAACGCTGGGGTCTACGAATTCATGCCGGTCGAAGAAGTCACCGAGCAGCAGTTCCACAGAATGTTTGATACGAACGTTCTCGGATTGCTTCTCGCAACCCAAGCGGCGCTGAAACATTTCAATTCGGACGGCGGGAGCATTATCAATGTCAGCTCACTTGCCAGCTCCCTGACGCCGCCGACCGGGGTTGTTTACAACGCCACCAAAGGCGCGGTCGACGCTATCACGCGGACGTTGGCCAAAGAGCTCGGTCCAAAGAAAATTCGGGTTAACTCAATCAATCCCGGAATGGTCATAACCGAAGGGGTTGTTTCGGCGGGATTCGACAAGGGTGATTTTCGCGAAACTTTCGAATCCCAAACGCCCCTCGGGCGAGTCGGTCAGCCAGATGATATCGCGCCAGCGGCGGTATTTTTTGCGTCGGACGATTCGAAATGGATTACCGGGGAAACGCTCCTTATCGCAGGAGGGCTTCGATAAATATCTATCTAAACATAAAGCTAAACACGAAAGGAAATTAAATATGAAAACTAAATTCTACTGGCTCGCACTCCTGGCGAGCGCGGCCATGATCGCTCAGGCGAACGCCGGCGGTCACCACGGCGGAGGAGGTGGCGGCGGTTCTGGTGGAAGCGTCGCTGTCTCGGGTCCGTCCAATTCGGGACGACGCGGTGCCGTTTCATCCGTCCGATCCATGCCAATGCATAGCTTGAACGGTGGCCGAATGATTTATTCGGGACAGCGCTTCTCGTCGGCGAGTCTGTATTCGCCATCATCAACAGCAATCCGTCAGCATTATGCTAATCCGCACGCCTCGATCCGGTCGCGCCAGATCGCGCACGAGAATATCAGTAATAGCATCGCGCGATCCTCGAACGGAAATCGCACGATCTCTCACGTGAGCCGCGCACGAAATGGGGCGGCCCAAGTCAAAAATGGAAACGCCACCTTACGCGCGGATTGGCGTAATCACGTATTCGCACAACGCTCGACCAACTGGCAACGTAACTGGGATCGACGTGGTGATCATTGGTGGCACGGTCACCGTTGCCATTTCGTGAACGGTTCCTGGGTCATCTTTGACCTCGGATTTTATCCCTGGGACACGTTCTTGTATCCGTACGGCAACTACTATGGGTACGGTTACTATCCCTATTCGTACGGCTATGATCCCGGGTATTACGATTCCTACGGTTACCAGGACGAAGAATATTACGGTGCAAACAGCGACGATGTAACCGTTCGGTCTGCCGATTCGATTGTCGCCAACGCGCAGGAGGAACTCGCGCAACAGGGCTATTACCGCGGTGAAATTGACGGCATCCTTGGACCCGAAATGAGCCGTGCCATCGCACGTTTTCAAAGTAATCAAGGTCTTCGCGTAACCGGCGTTCTAACTCGCGACACCGTCAACGCGTTGGGGTTGCGACAGGTAGCCGTCTACTAACGTGGAATTAACTTATGATTAAATCGCCCACCATTGATGTTTCGTTCTGGTTCGCGGTCTTCAGCCCGTTGCTCGGAGTCCTGACCGGGCTCCTTGCGCTGGTCCTGTTCTACCGATGAACACAATTAGGGAGACCGAATTACTTCAGGGGTTGAAACAGCCTGCCAGAACAGCGGGCATACCTGCAGACAAACGAAGCCAAATCTTGCGCCGTCGCCGAATGAACGATCCCTTGCTTGTCTTCAACATGGCGATCTTCAACGTCGACGACGGCTGGAGCCGCATCTTTAATCCGCTCAAGATTCACGAAAACGGCACGTGACAATATTCATGACGCGAACTTCGGTAGGCCACAGCAACTCTTTGCAAGAGCGGCTAAAAGGTTCCTAATTAAGTCATGAAAAAACCAAATTCGATCAAGACTGTAGAGCTTCTTCACCGGCGGAGCGCCCCCCTGGCAACTCGAACGGACCTTTCCGCGGCCGCGACAAAAGACATCGCCGCTGCGATGAATGCAATTCTCGCGGACGCGTTCGCGCTCTATTTGAAGACGAAAAATTTCCATTGGCATATGAGCGGGCCACATTTTCGCGACTATCACCTGCTCCTCGACGAACACGCCGATCAACTTTTCGCGATGACTGACCCGATCGCGGAACGGGTCCGCAAAGTTGGCGGTCCGACTCTGAAATCAATCGGAGACATTTCCCGCACCCAGCGCGTGCTTGATAACGATGCGGAATACGTCGAGCCGCTGGATATGCTGGCCGAACTTGCCGAAGACAATCGCAGCCTGGCCGCCCGATTGCGCGAGGCGCACGACGTCTGCGACGAACACCGCGACGTTGCCACTACCAGCCTGATCGAAATTTGGATCGACGAGACCGAACGCCGCAACTGGTTCCTATTCGAAATAACGAGACGGCGCAACTAGAGCTTATTACGCGATTTGTAGCCGCGGTCGCTGACCGTGGCTAACCGTGACACCAATCTCCTTCGCGCATTGCCAGAATTTCTCGGTAGCTGGACTGAGTCGTCCTTTTCGCGCGGCGATGCCGAAGGAGATGGGCTTTGGCTCGGGAGTGAGTCGCACTAACTTCACCCGATTACCGAAAGCGTAACCAAGCGCTTCCACCGCAACGGCCACACCGGTGCCGGCTTCGACGGCGGACACAACGCTTGTCATGCTGTCATGCTCCTCTACCACTTGCGGCTTGTTTTTTACCGAAGCAAACAGGCTGGCGAGATACCTATGATAATCCGAAAAGTCTTCGCGCGTTAATCCTACAAACGGTTCTTGTGCCGCATCGGCCAGCGAGACGGAACGACGTCGTGCAAATGGATGGTTCGGCGGCACCGCCAGCCGAACATGCTCGCGCAATAATTCTTCAAACCGAAAATCATGAAATGGGCCACGCTCCAGCGCACGGGCGACTAAGGCCACCTTTAATCGTCCATCTCGCAGACCAACGGCAATTTCCTCGTTGCTCCAATCATGCAGTTTCACGTGAACGTTAGGCATTGCCTTTTGAAAAGCGCGTATTGTTGCTGACAAGATGTGTCCGCTTGGTGTCAGCGAATAACCAACGTGTAGCTCTGTTTCACCGGCCTGCGCGAAATCGCGCACGTTCCGCACTGCTTCATCGGTTCGTTCCAATATCGCTCGAGCTTCTTTCAGAAATAGAAATCCTGCGTCAGTCAATTTGACCGCTTTGCCGGTGCGCTCGAACAGCTGCACGCCTAGCTCATCTTCCAAATCGCGGATCTGCCGGCTCACGGCCGGTTGCGAAACGTGAAGTTTCTGGGTAGCCGCGCGCAGAACGTTCTCAGCTTCTGCCACGGCGACGAAGTAACGAAGGTGCCGGAGTTCCACTATCACTCCAACTATGCCCCGACGGCATATCGAGACAAGAAACATCGTCTTTCACATCGGCACAGTGGCAAGTGGATCGTTGCGGATGATGAAAACGGAAATTTCAACCAATGGCGAGGCACCGATCGAGGCAAGAGAACATCGCCGCGCCACGATAACTCAAGATCACAAGCGGACTGGTTCCGCGCACCTTGACGAGCCAAGTAATCGCTCAGGCGAAGAGAAGAAGCGATCACTCTTTCGGCGACCCGGACTGATTGTCGCCGCAGCGGCGCTCGCAATTGCGGGAATCGGTTATGGCGGCATTGTCATGTTTCATTCATTCACTCACGAAACGACCGACGATGCGTTCGTCGATGTGCACACAGTTTCTGTGGCGCC
>QHPU01000101.1 GCA_003219175.1 Verrucomicrobiota bacterium
GCTTCGCCGTTACCACCATCACCGATCCCGCCTCTAACAACGCCGAGTCCGCCACCTGTCCCAAGTTCCGCTCGGCCCAGTCCCCCCGCGCGACGGCACAGCGTGTTCTACTACGTTTTTTGGGGCACAATTTCTCTCTTTGCGACTTTGGCCGTCCTTTTTGTCGGGTTCGTCTTTCTGACCGGCGCTAGTGCCGCATTTCTGGTGAGACTTTCCCACCATCCCGCCCCGACGAAAACAGCCGCTACGCAGAACCTTCCTGCTACGCAGAACCTTCCTGCTACGCAGAACCTTCCTGCTACGCAAAACCTTCCTACTCTAAATGGGACCGAGACTGAACAAGCGCAGACCCTTATAACCGGACTGGACTCGAAGACGAACGACATCAGGGGCGTCACATGTTATTCGCCAGACCCAGCCAACAATTACAAGACCGCTGTTTTCCTTTATATTGAGAAGAAACAAACGGGGCAGCCTTCGCTACGCTGGCAGATTCGATACTACGGGCGAAATTGGTTATTTATCCGAAGGTATCGCCTCAAGATCGGCAAAGCCAAAGCCGTCACGGTTCTAGCAACTGAGGAAATCGCGCGCCAGAACAGCGGCGGATCATTGTGGGAGACATTTGATGAACCAGCCAGTAAGCACACGCACCTACTCAACCAAATGCTGGCAGGTAAGACCACTCATTTGCGCATGGAAGGAAGCGAGGGGCACGAGGACATCGAACTCGGGCCTGAACAACTCCAGAGGATGCGAGACGTTCTTTTGGTATTTCGCTATTTAGGAGGCACGTGGCCAGCAGATTAACGACGCTGACCCCGGGGGCTCAACAACATTGGTCGATCTTCGGTAACGGCTTTTCGATTGCTGCGCTCTCTCTTCATTGTCCGTAAATCGACTTGGTCTGAGACGGTGTAGCAACATGAAATATTGGGAAATCGTCGCGAACAAGCTCAGTGCTGCTGGCTGGTCGTAGGGTTATTGCAGCGCCATTACGAGGGATGGTTGGTGATGTTGGAGTGGATGCGGCTCGGGAACTATCTCGCGAAGGCCGACTGCGACGGCCCACAATTCAGGGAAATTTCCATAATTTATGATTGACGCAGCTGCTTCCGCGGCTGTATACGCAAAAATTGGTGTACGGTGTTGCCCTATACCAAGCATAGATCAAACCTTACAAAACGTTAACCCTATGAAAATCTCACGAATTGTTCTCGCCGTCTTATTTGCATTGGCTGCAAGTGCCAACACGCTTCGCGCTGTGCCCTCCCTTCCAACATTTAGCTTTCATGAGAACGGCCAAGGCAAGCTCGAGCTTCCTATTGGTGTCGTTATCCCCTTTCCCGGCGCGCTCACAACCGATCCAGGACCGGGTGGTCTGTTGAGTGCTCTAGCTTTTACGGCGCACCCTCAGGTAAATCCCCTCGTCGTAGGTGATGTCGTCCTCCTCGACGCGAGCGGGCACGTGTCCGACATCCTGCGGTTCGATGAGGCAACAAGCTCCGCATCAGGATTGACCCAGCTAATCTTCTTCTATTCGAACGATCACGGGGGTCTGCTGGCTGACACGGGGCTTCCCTCTCTGATGCTTAGCAACACAATCACTATTCAGGAGAATCCGTCCGGTCCAACCGTTTATATCCCAGCTGCAGGCCAGCCAGGCTTGTCTACCGATTCGCCTCTGGGAGATAGCTTCCGCATATTCTCGACACCGGACACAGGCTCGACGTTCTTGATGCTAGGCTCCGCCATTGCGGGGTTTGTGTTTCTCCGCTGGAAAATGCCAGCGGTGTGACCTCCGCACATGCGGAAACAGGTTAAGATGAACTTGTGAAGTACTGGGAAATCATCGCTGACCGGTTACACGCAGCGGGCTGGTCTTAGGGCATCCCCGAGCATCTTAACCAAAGCACGGATTTCTCTTTTGCGTCGATGCGCACCGTGACGGAAAACGATTCATCGTTAAGGCCGATGATTTGTTGACAGCATTTCTTTCGCTCGAGATAGACGCGATAGCGCTAAAAGGCGCTAACGGGAACGCGACGCGCCACAAAGTCGCGTAGGAGTATACCCTAAATCTAGGGACGAAGGTGAGTTCTGTCGGGGCGAGCCTTATTTGTTCTTCAAATCTCGACGGCTACGAAGTGGAGATCGCGTTTGAGTTCCCAAAGCACTGCTATTCGAAGCCGACAAAAATGCATGCCAATATAGGACATTGTCCTACAGTAACTTGTCGAAGATAGCGCTCGACAAATTCTCGCGGACCCCGTAAAAACGCCCTTGATTACGTCACCCGACGTTTCAACGCATGTTTGGCCGGACTGAAAATCCGTGGGGCTGCACTTTCGCTGAGACACCGCTTTACGCGATTTCCAGATCCAACTGAAGCCCCGAGTCAGCCGAAGTGAGGCCGCTCTGTTCAAAGCGCCTCGTGAGGATGGTTCCCGGCTTCCCTGGAACTGGACTAACCGTTTGCTAAGCCGCACCCGAAACCGAACAAACTGTGAAAAGTGGAGTAACGAATCTATTTGTGACTGTAATCGGCCTGGCGGCTGCCCTGGTTCCTGTTAACAGTTTCGCTGCGCTGGGCGATCTCTATGAGGCGGACTTTTTCAGCCACACGATCTTCAAATTCACGCCAGCTGGAACTAAGAGCACCTTCGCCTCCGGGCAAAGCCTCTCTGAGGACTTGGCCTTTGACAGATTCGGCAATCTTTTTGAGGCGGACGGTGGCAGCGGCACGATTTTCAAATTCACGCCAGCTGGAACGAAGACCACCTTCGCCTCCGGGTTAAGCGGCCCTTTCGGTTTGGCCTTTGACGCCGCGGGCAACCTCTTTGTGGCGGATGCTAGCAGCGGCACGATCTTCAAATTCACGCCAGCTGGAAGCAAGAGCACCTTCGCCTCCGGGCTAAGCATCCCTAACGGCCTGGCCTTTGACAGATCGGGCAATCTCTTTGAGGCGGACGACCAGAGCGGTACGATCTTCAAATTCACGCCAACTGGAAGCAAGAGCACCTTCGCCTCCGGGCTAAGCTTCCCTGTGGGCCTGGCCTTTGACGGCGCCGGCAATCTTTTTGCGACGGACCAGAGCGGCACAATCTTCAAATTCACGCCAGCTGGAATTAAGAGCACCTTCGCCTCCGGGCTGAGCTCCCCTGACGGCCTGGCCTTTGATAGCGCGGGCAATCTGTTTGAGGCGGACTTTAGCAGCGGCACGATCTTCAAATTCACGCCAGCTGGAAGCAAGAGCACCTTCGCTTCCGGGGTAGGGAACCCTGTCGGCCTGGCGTTTGAGCCGGCGACTGGAATCGTCGCCGACATTTCGACACGCGCTTCAGTGCAGACGGGAAATCAAGTTCTGATTGCCGGTTTTATCCTGACTGGTACCGATCCCAAGCAGGTCATTGTTCGAGCACTCGGCCCGACGCTTACCAGTTTCGGGGTGGCAAATGCGCTACAGAACCCCGTGCTTGAACTTCACAACAGCACGTCGGTGATCGCAACTAACGACGATTGGCAAAGTGCAGCAAATGCCAATCAGATCCCGACGAGCCCCGTCGATTATCGGCCACCGGACTCACGCGAATCGGCGATTCTGATAACGCTGCAGCCAGGTGCGTACACCGCGATTATGTCTGGAAAGAATTCCACAACCGGCAACGCTCTGGTTGAGGTGTATGACCTCGCTACGTCGACTTTCTCACAACTGACAAACGTTTCCACTCGCGGCTTTGTTGGCCCAGGTA
>QHPU01000111.1 GCA_003219175.1 Verrucomicrobiota bacterium
GTGGAGTTTTGGCTCATCGAGATAAGGTTTCAGGGGCCAGTTTCAGGAGTTCGGACTGAACCCTGTTCGCTGAACCCTGAACACTATTTCGCTTCTTTATCGTAGGTAACTTTGGCGCCGTCCTTTAACTTCCGACTGATCGCGCTGTAACTTCCCGAAATCACTTCATCGCCTGGCTGAACACCGCTCTTTATCTCCATGTAAGTGTCGTCCGCGATTCCCGTCGTCACTTTGATTGACTGCGCCTTGCTCCCTTTTTTCAAAAACACAACTTTTGCCAGTTTTCCGCGCTCCTCTTTCTGGGTCGCTTTTTCCTGGCGCTCATTTACGAGCTCAGCGCTGTTGTCGCCTTTATCGCGTTGCGCGATTTTTTCTTTTTTCTTTTCGATCTCCTCCGGACTCAAATTGCTGTCGCCGGTGCGGATGGTGACTGCCTGCATCGGCACCGCCACCACATCTTTCACCATGTCGGTCTCGATATCGGCCGTGCAACTCAGCCCTGGTCTCAACAGCACATCGTGATCATCGATTCGAATCTTAACCTGGAAGTTTGTGACTTCTTCCTGCGTGCCTGCACCCGTCGTCGTGCCGGTGTTGGCGATCTGGTAAACGGTGCCGTGAAATTTGCGATCGCCATAAGCGTCGACCTTCACGCTGGCCTTGTCGCCGACTTTTACGTTTACCACATCATTTTCATTCACATCGACACGCGCTTCCATGTGGCCAAGATCGGCCACGCGCATCACTTCCGTGCCGGCGAACTGTCCCGTAGCAACGAGTCGTTCGCCCAATTTGCTGTTTAAGACCGTGACCGTACCATCGATCGGCGAATAGATTGTGGTTTTGGAAAGCTGATCGCGCGCCCCACTCGAACCGGCCTGTGCTCGTTCGATCTCATGGAGCGAGCTTTCGTAAGTGTTTTTGGCCACGTCATAAGCGGCCTGCGCCGTGTTGTACTCCTGTATCGAAATCGTTTTCTTGCTGTACATGTCATCGGCACGTTTGAGGTCCTGCTCCGTCTTCATCATCGTCGCCTTTTGTTGAAGATTCGTCGCTTTGGCCGAGCTGATCGCCGCTTCCTGGGCCTCCAGCAAGGCTTTGTAGGAATCGGGTCTGACCTTGACCAGCAAGTCGCCCTTGTTCACATGCGCGCCATCAATCACCGGCAGGTCGATAATTTCGCCCGCCACTTCCGGCGAAATTTTCACTTCCGTTTCCGGTTGAACTTTACCAGTCGCCGAAACCAGCTGCAGGATCGTTCGCTTCGCCGCCTTCTCCGTTGTCACTGGAATCGGCTTCTCGCGCTTATTCGCGATTACCGCGGCGACGACCAAAAGCAAAATCAACGCGCCAATCCCGATGAGGGTGTAACGTCGGCGGCGCGACTTCCGCCGGCGCGCCGAAGCGACACCGGGTACGGGCGGACCAGGCGTTGCCGTGGCGGGTGGACTGGCTACCTGCTGGTGCATGGCGGGAAGCTGCAAGAGATGCTCCTTGGACTATTAAAGGTTAAATCGTTCAGGCTCACTACGGTTAGATGCGGTCAGTAATCTTTACAGATTCAGCAATTCACGCAACCGTCCGTTCCCTTATCCGCCCGATTGCCCACTGGGCATGCTCGGCAATTAACGGTTCGGCATCCGCAGCCGCTTTTCTCAGGGCAGGCAAATCATCCTTTGTGCCGACATTTCCAAGCGCGACGCAAACATTTCGTAACAGACCGCGTCGTTTCGTCCGCTTGATTGGCGAGTGGCGAAACAGCCGGCGAAATTTCTCTTCATCGAGACTGAGATAATCGCGCAGTTTCATTGCGGCGACTTCAGGCCTCATGGCGAACGCAGTTTCGCGTGAGACTTTGGCGAAGCGATTCCATGGACAGGCATCGAGGCAATCGTCGCAGCCGTAGATGCGATCGCCAATCAGCGGACGTAGTCCGACCGGAATCGGCCCTTTCAATTCAATGGTGAGATACGAAATGCAGAGGCGTGCATCCACCTGGTGTGGCGCAGTGATTGCACCGGTGGGGCAGGCATCGATGCAGCGCGTGCAGCGCCCGCAATAATTCTTTTGCGGCGGATCAGGCGCGAACTCCAGGGTAGTCAGAATTTCGGCCAGAAAAAACCAGGTCCCCAATTCGCGGTTCAATAGCATCGTGCTTTTGCCGTGCCACCCGACGCCGGCGGCCGCCGCGTGGTCGCGCTCCAGTATCGGGCCGGTGTCGACATAACATTTCTGGCTTCCGCCGTGCCGACGCAGGAAGTCGTCGAGCATGGCCAACTTCTTCTCGATTAACTGATGATAATCAACGCCCCAGGCGTATCGCGCGATGCGACCAGCGGATGTAGGAGCGGCCGTGTCGGCCGCAATTTTTGGAGAATCTGCAGCCGACACGGCTGCCGCTGCAGGTCCTCCCTGAAAATAATTGAGCGCGAGAACAATCACCGTTTTCGCTTCCGGCAAAACCTGCTGAGGATCGCATCGTTTTTTTGCATTGCGTGCGAGATAATTCATTTCCCCGCCCTCGCCGCGATCCAGCCATTCCCGAAATTGCAAAGCGTGTTCCGGAGCATCGGCTCTCGCAAATCGGCAAAGATCAAACCCCGACTCCCGTGCCAGCGTTACAATTTGGGCACGGACATCAGTTGATCCGTTCTCGGCGTTCATATCAATGCAATGATCTCATCCGTCACCTGCGCGATGCTATTACTGGTGGTATTGATGCGATAGTCAGCCGCCGACTGATAAAGCGGTAGCCGTTCTCGCAATAATTCCGCAAACCGCGCCCGTGGATCCGGTGTTTGGAGCAGCGGGCGGGTGCTGTGCTTTGAAACGCGCTGCCACATCGCTTCTTCGTCGGCGTCGAGCCATACGATTCGCCCTATCCCGCGTAGGAGCTGCACGTTTTGAGTGCGCAAAATAATTCCGCCGCCTGTAACGACAATTCCGGGGATTCCGCGTCGCAATGTTTTGAGCAGTGCCGTTTCCGCATCGCGAAACGCCGGCTCACCGTGGCGCGCGAAAATATCCGGAATCGAAATGCCGAACTGCTGGCGAATCATTTCGTCGGTGTCATGTCGCGGCCAGCCGATGCGCCGCGACAGCTCACGGCCGACGGCAGATTTTCCAGTGCCCATGAAGCCGATTAAAGCAATGGCATTGTCGCTGGGGTTCATCCTCCTATAATAAACGCAAAGCGAGTCGGAGGCACCGCAAATCACGTTGCGGCGAGCGAAACAAACATTCGCCAAACAAGCGAATGTCGCTAAAACCAGAGTTTTTTGCGGTTCTTCTTTGGGTCTTTTCGCGCCTGCCAGGACGTAGCCGGGGCGCGACATGGCGTGAGGAATTTCCGTACTAAAAAACAGCTTTACAACTTTGGCCGGGGAGCTGACACCTGATGTTACTCTATGGGTGCGCAAAAATCTTCATCGCTCGTTGCTGTGATCATGGGAAGCGCGTCGGACTGGGAGACGATGTCCGGTTGCGTGAAAACGCTTGATGAGCTGAACATCCCAAACGAGGCGCATGTTCTGTCGGCGCATCGGACACCTGACGCCACCACCAAGTTCGCGCGTGAAGCGGCTGATCGTGGCATTTGTGTAATGAT
>QHPU01000050.1 GCA_003219175.1 Verrucomicrobiota bacterium
CTATGTATGGACCAAGTGGAGCGATAACGGAACCATCTCCCATAATATAGCTCCGACAACGAACAAAACCTACACAGCGAATTTCACAACGCAGTATTACCTAACGATGAGCCATGGAACCGGAGGCACGGTAAGTCCGAGTAGTGGCTGGAAGAACAGTGGAGCGGCTATTTCGATTACTGCAACGCCCACAAACAACAGCTCGGTAAATTACAATTTCAGTCGTTGGACTGGCACCGGCACAGGTTCTTACTCTGGCACGAACAATCCAACTTCCATCGCCATGAGTGGACCTATTACTGAGAACGCTTCTTTCACCCAGAATAACGTTCAAGTAACGGTGCAAACAAATCCGATTGGTCTTTCATTCTCGGTTGATGGCACTTCGTATACTTCGGCCCAAACCTTTTCGTGGCAGCCCGGTTCAAGCCACACCATTGCCACAACATCCCCACAGGACGGAGGTACAGGCGTTCGCTACGTTTGGACGAGTTGGAGCGGTGGCGGAGCTATTTCGCACAGTGTTGCTGCCAGTACTAACAAGACTTATACAGCGAATTTCGGCACACAATATTACCTGACGATGAGTCACAATACAGGGGGTACGGTGACTCCAGCCAGTGGCTGGAAAGCCAGCGGAGCAACAATTTCGATTAGTGCTACGCCATCCAGTCTTTACCATTTCACCAATTGGACTGGCACCGGCACGGGCTCTTATTCTGGCACGAACAACCCGGCTTCAATTGCCATGGGCGGACCCATCACCGAGACGGCGACTTTCACGCATAATTAACCTCAATACGTGCGGGGTTGGACCAACGGCGTCATGCCGCCAATGAAATACTGGAAGATCGCAGAAACGGCTTGTTTTTGGTTTTTCTCGACATTAATAGGCCCTCGTTTCGCCGCTCTGATTGTAGTTACAAGTTCCCTGTCCTTTTGTGCACGTTCGGCTTTGAATTGCGCCTAGTAAGGCTCACGCTGTCGCAACGTTGCGCGTAATTAGTCGTCGCTCACCCCAAGCATATACTTGACGGTTTTCGCTCCTACCCGCGCCCTTGCGAAAAAGTGGCGCGAGTGAAGCTGTTCTAGCGTGTACCGGACTTGATGCGGGCTGAGGAAGGATGCCGCACGTGATTGGTCGGAAGCCAGCTCGGATTGCGCAATCTTCCAAGACTTGTAACCCGCTGCTCGCACTCGAATGCTCGGCTCGGTAATTCCTTTTGGTATAAACCGTTGTTTGCCGATTACCGAGTTGATGGCGCAGAGAATGGAAAACTCGCGATAGCTGATGCCGGTGTTGTTGTGCGCTTCCCATAATAGGTATGTCGCTATCCGAACTTTGCATCTTTCCCGTAACGCCTTTCCCGCTGCTGAATAAAAAGGTCTGCTTGTTTCCAACGGCTGACGGTGCCGTTGTAGGAATCAATTTTGATGCCCAGGAAAGTTGCCGCGTCATCTAGCGATGATTAGGCGCGTAGGCGCGCTCCCACACCACGATAATCGATTCTGCTCTTTTGGATCGCGCTTGCGCGACTTCGTTGCGGACTCAACCCGCTTAGGCGGCATTCGCGCGCTGCATCGCCACGACGTTATCCCGGGTGTTGTCCACCATCAGTCGCGCCATGCGCTGAGAGTGGCTGCGGTTAACATGGCTGTAGGTCTCGAGGATCAGCTTACCGCCGTCTTTATTCCCTTGCCATTCGGCAATTACTTTCACATCGACACCCTTTCGATTGAGCGCGTGATGAACATCCGCCGAAGGGAATGCTGGCTAAACGGCGGATAACCTAAGCGTCGGCACGCGCCCGCTAACGCCTTCTTTGCGTCTCCGATTTTAGAAACCCCTTCGTTGTGCGCCTTGCCTTGGCAAAGACGTTCCAAAAGTGGACGCACCTGCGGGAAGATCGGCACCGCGAATCCGGTCGCTGTTTTCTATCGAAAGGTGATGAGTCGGTCCGACTGAAAATCAATATCAGCGGGTGTGAGTGAACCAGCCTCAGCTTGTCCGAGTCCAGCCAAGCCAAGGAACTCCAAAAAATCGGCGCTGTCCTGCGCGTCCGCGTTGAAGACCTGGCACGAACGTCTGCGATAATTGATCGGAATTGCTGGAATGATGGAGTGACGCGAATCGGCCTGCTAAGCTTGACGCCGCGAAGATGCACAGCAGGTGAGCGTGCAATCACGTTGTCCCGGACTGCCATCGCAAAAACTTCCTTCGCACAAGCGATGTGGAGATTGCGTGAGACGGGACCGAATGTGTAGCGCGATAGCCACAGGTCTACATCGGACGGCTTGACCTTCGCCACTTGGGTTAGCCTTCCGGTCGGCCAATGCTCTTTGATTCGGCGAACAATCAGGTTTTTGCGCTCGACGGTTTTTCGCTTCTGATTCTGGACCGTTTGCAGATAGCGGTCGCAAAGTTCAGCCAGCGTCAGCTTGCCTTGTGAGCGGTCTGTCCGCCGCTGCTCGTCCCGGAAGTCCGACAACCTGCGTTTGGCCAATTGCCTTGGCTGTGGTCCGCAGGCTGCGCTTGATCTCCTTGCCGTCAACGCGAATACGGCCATAGTAAACGCCGTTTGAGTACCGGTAGAGACATTCGCCAGCTTTCTGAAATACGCCTCTTGTGCTCCTTGGCGCTCTCCCGTGCCGAGACATACAGTGGACAAAAGCGGTGCACAAGAAATTTTTGGCACTGCGGTGTCAATCGGTTTCCCTCGTAAATCGGGGTCTTAGCTCAGTTGGTAGAGCGCCTCAATGGCATTGAGGAGGTCAGGGGTTCGAATCCCCTAGGCTCCAGTCTACGCTCGCAACAGAGCGGGAAGTAAAACTGTCCCACCGAAGCGGGACACCTTTAGTTTTGGGACGTCAACGCAACCAAGCTACGACTCGGCTTGTAGAACAGGTGCCTCAGCGGAGTGGAGGGCAAAGGCTCAATGCTGATAATCAACGAACGTCTTCGACGTAACTCGCGATCTGATAATCGGTCACCACACCACTAATACTGGTACCATTTAGCTTCTTGTCATAGTGGAAGCCGATATCTCCGCCACCGCTAAAACTACGTCCGACTATAGCGCCGAAGATGTCGCGATCGCCGGCTATGCTGATATCAGCACTCGGTGCATAAAAAGTGGCGTAAACATTCCCAGATGAAGTGATTTCAATTGTCTGAGTAACACCAGCGGCTGGACTAATCCCGTAAAACTGCATGTGAGCAACCCGGCTGACGGTATAGTCATCGCCCACGCTAGGAATCAATTTACCTTCATCAACGTTCTGGTTATCGAGATCTCCCGCTTTCACACGCAGGTTCCCGGTAAAGAAAATCTGTGCCGTCACGCCTCGCTCGACAGTGATTTTTCCCGTGATGTCGCCGTGGACCACAATCTTTGCGAAGGCATAGGGAGTGAGGACATTGCTGGCGTTGCCGTTCTTTATCGTAACGGGTGCCGTCAGTTGTGGGTAAACAAAGCCGGTTGGTGCGTTTGGGTCCGCGCTTGCGGCTGTAATGTCCGCTCCGCCGTTGGCGGCGGCAAAGCCGGTGGTATCGGGTGCGTTTAGCGGCGGAATTGCGAATGGAACGCTGTTATCTATAGTTCCGCTAATTTGATAACCCGAATGCGTGACATTGGCGCCGTTTGTGGTCACGTCGCCCCAGATGGGGCCGCCTTCTGCGAAGGTCGAGCTGCCGACAGACACGTCTCCATCATGCGCGTCTGCCAGATTAGTAGGGTTGGATGGGTTCGGCCCATAGTAAGAGGTGACGCCCGCCCCAGGGGTGTCGTTATCTATTACTTTGGGGCTACTCGGATTTGGATTCGTGGGGCTTGCAGAATTGTAGCTGTCGATCCTACCGGCACTACCGGGACCATCGAATTGATTGGTGACTCGTAAAGCACCGCTGAACGCGTAGAACTTCGGGACAGCGATTAACTCAATACGTCGTATAACTTGAGGATTGGCGACGGATGACAAAGTTGGATTGTGCCCATCCCCGTCGCCATAGGTAGCCTTAAAGTGGTCATACTTAAAATCAATTTTGCGTAGAAGGGTGTCACCTACACCGCGACTCGCGGAGTTCGTCACGAAATTGGGGCCACCGGCAAAAAGCTGGTCAGACAAGCTAACCCGGGGCAAACCGTAGAGTCTGGCAGTTCCGATCGCGCGAATTCGATAATAAGGAATGACGCTTGGAATGGTTCCTGTGTTATCAATGAGTTTGTCGATCGTTACCGTTGTTGAGAGGCTATCCCCCTGTCCGAAGCCGCTGATGGTTTTGGTCCAAGCAGGCCCCGGAGTCGGAGCGGGGGAAGGCGCCGTCGTCCAGCCATCGGCAGTAAAGGGCAGATTAACAGGATCAAGAGCTTTTCGGACTTCATCAAATCCGGCGTCGCCACCTGCCTCCGCCGCGTAGAGAGCCTCCTTCCATCCTTTAAGTTGCTTAGCGGTGACGTTGTAACGCGTCGTACAATTGATCAAAACGTTGGCTCCAATTAACGAAATAATGACAATCGTGCAGAGCGCGCAAAGAAGAATGTTTCCGTCATTGCCGCGTTGCGCTTGTATCTTCATTTCGTTGGTTGGACTATCCATCGCCTCTACGCCTGTTGCGAAGATAGGAGAGAGAAAAGACCGTAGTACCGGCGCGTTCATCATTGTAAAAACCCGGATTCCCTTTGGCAAAAATCGGCAAAAAGGTGACGGTAGATTGGATAAACTCGGTGTTGAGGAGCTCGATGTTGCTGGTGGCAGGAATCAAATTATCGGCGCTCGCCGCAACGTTAGTAATGGCGCCATTTTCCCTTCGTCGAATCGTTTGGTTGACGACTGAGTAAACAACATTGGTAAGTGATCCTATGGTCACGGTGGCGCAGTGGTTGGTCGCAGAGGCTGCGTTCGACATGATTGCCTGACTGCAATTGCCCAGAACGCAACCAGAAACACTCTGAACGGTTGTTCCGGCCGGGATACCGGTACCAATTATGGATTGACCGACGTTGCTGGAAGTAAAATGAGTAGAGATCAGTGTCAATCCCGGGCAGCTAATGTTTGCTGAACCCTGGGTTATTGTAACATTATTGACGGTCGTAGCCTGATAGTTGGCTACAATCTTGTTCCCAACGAGAGAAAGCGTAGGTGCGGCGCGCGTCGGCTGATTACTGCCATTATCAACCAGGTAGTTTGGCAGGATACAAGTGACCGTCTGAGGGGATGTGCTCGAAGTGACCATGTAGGCGCGTTTTACATCTCTACTTAAGTAGTCGACGATGCGGACTTGCTGCAAATGCGAGTCAAAGTAGTCGTCGACCGCATTGAAACTCTTTTGCAGGCAGACCGAAGCAGCCACAATTGCGGCCAGCATGAGTGAGCCAACGGATACGGCGAGCAGCATTTCGATCAGGGTGAAGCCCTGCCGTCCGATGTGGCCTGATTTCATTTTTTAGTTCCTGCGGCAATCAGCGTCTCAGCCTCTTCTTGCTGCTGACGTTGGGCGAAGCTCGCACTCCAAGTATATTTTACGTTCACCTTCACCAATGTGATACCTGTGAAATCCGGCGCCGAAGACGGGTCCGTGGTGGGAGTAATGGCAGTCCCGGGCGCGCGTGTGTAAGTGATACTTGGGCTCCCGCTTGGGTAAGCGCTGACCGTTACTTGTTCGGTCACTCGCGCAGCGAGGCCCGACGAATTAGAAGGGAAAACGAGTGAAACCGGTCTCGGTCCGGAGGGCGAAGGCGTCGGCCGTGCCGAGGTCATGTAGGCTGGCGACATCAAATCTGCGAAAGCGAGATTGCGCAGACCTTCAATGCGGTCTTGGACACCATGCACCGCACCAACAGCTTCTTTACTGGCGTCGATGTAACGCAAGCAAACGGCGTTTACCTCGAATATGGCGGCAAAAAATGCGGTGACAATCGCCGCTGCGACAAGGGTCTCGACCAAGGTAGCGCCGGATTCACGACGGGCGAAACAGGGGAGAGTCATCCTTCTAGAAATTGCAGCAGAGTGTGTGCCTTTGCCTATAATATATAGGTATTATATAGGTCCGGGCCCAATGGCAGGTGTCTTCAGCGGTTCTTGAAGAAATGCCACGCTGGCGGCGGTGCACACGCTCGACCTGCCGCGAAGCTCCTGACGGAAATATCAATACGCCCGCGTGACGAGGGGTTGATTTCGTTCGTCGATTGATTATCGCCCAAACAACGAGATTCTCGCCTTTTCGGACTCCTCGAGCACGATTCCCTTTTCCAGAAGCAAGGTGCGGCCTGCTTCCAAGGCAATCACTCGAATCTTTGTTTCCGCCGCGACTGAAATCGTTTCGGGCCCGACAACAGGGACGTCGAAACGCAGGTCTTGATTTGGCTTTGCCACCTTGATTACAACGGCACCGCTACCTGCGAGTTTGCCAGCTCGATGTATTGTCTCGTTGGTCCCCTCAAATCCTTCAACCGCGAGGACAGTTCCGTTTTTTACAATCACTGTTTGCCCAATATTGAGTGCTGCGATTTTTTGCGCAATCTCCCAGCCGAAATCAACGTCGGCGTTTTCACGGCGCGAGAGCTTCGGACCTGCAATCAAATCTCTTGTTACAAGAAAATCTTCCATGAATGTCGTTGCCGGCAGGAGCGTGACTCCGATTTTCTCGAGCTCGTCGGCAATGGCGCGAAAGATTGATTCGGCGTTGCGGCGTTTCAGTTTTGCAAGTAAAAGCAAAGCACGCCAGTCGGGCTGAAGATCGAACAAATTTCGAGGTGCAATTTGGCCTGCCATGATTGCGCTGCCGATTTTGCTATTGCGCAAACTGGTTAGCATGCGGCTTAGCTGACCTACCCGCAGCCAACAGATTTCGTCAACCAGTTCGGCTAATGTCGCATCTGTCTCGCCCTCGAACGCAATGGCGAAAATCTTTTGCACGCCCGCTGTTCGTGCCGCGCGAGCGAGTTCCCGCGGATAAATGCCGTTGCCGGCGATGATGGCGAGTTGAGCGGGCGCGTGCAAGTTCGCGCAAAAAAGGGTCTACGAATGGCGCCGACGTTTAACGTGCAATTGTGCGAGCGCTTTCTGCAGTGATGCCTGGATGGCAACAACCTCCTCGGCGCTGTGATCTTCTTTCATCGCGGCTTGCGCGCGGGCTACCGCGGCCTCGGCTGCCGCAATGTCAATTTTCTCCGTTTGCAGCGCCATATCGGTCAAAATTGAAACGCCGTCGGATTTAATTTCGACAAACCCTTCGCCAATCGCCATTGCACTTTCGCGGCCGTCTTTCACGATCCGAAGCTCGCCCGGTTTCAATGCCGTTAACACCGGCACGTGATTTGGATACACACCGAGCTCGCCTTCCGAGCCCGGTAACGTGACCATGTCCACATCTTCGGAATAGATTTTTTCCTCCGGCGTAACGATTTCGAGCTTCAGCGTGGCCATAATTGTTCGTCAAAGCGTTGAAGCAGATTGGCCAAATACTCTCCTGTATCGGTTAAACGCTTCATCGCTTTATCGCTTCAACCTTCTTTGATCGTGTCGATGTCCCCCTTCATGTAGAAGTTCGCTTCGGGGACTTCGTCGTGTTTTCCTTCGAGAATTTCTTTGAAGCCCTGAACCGTTTCCGCGATCGGTACGTATTGACCTTTCGTTCCGGTGAACACCTCCGCGACGTGGAAGGGCTGACTGAGAAAGCGCTGAATCTTGCGCGCGCGATGCACGGTCAGCTTATCCTCGGGACTGAGTTCATCCATTCCAAGAATGGCAATGATGTCCTGCAAATCCTTGTAGCGTTGCAACACGCGCTGCACACCGCGCGCCGTGTTGTAGTGCTCCTCGCCGACAATTTCGGGCGCGAGCGATTTTGACGTCGATGCCAGCGGATCGACCGCCGGGTAAATTCCGAGCTCGGCGATCGCACGCTCGAGCACAATTGTCGAATCCAAATGCGCGAACGTGTTCGCCGGGGCGGGATCCGTCAGATCGTCTGCCGGCACGTAAACCGCTTGGAACGACGTGATCGAGCCTTTGTTGGTCGAAGTGATGCGTTCCTGCAAGTCGCCCATCTCAGCCGCGAGCGTGGGCTGGTAACCAACCGCGCTCGGCGTTCGACCTAACAACGCCGATACTTCCGAACCCGCTTGCGAGAAGCGAAAGATGTTGTCGATGAACAACAGCACATCTTGATTTTTTTCGTCGCGGAAGTATTCCGTCATCGCCAGCGCGGAAAGTCCGACGCGCAACCGTGCACCCGGCGGCTCGTTCATCTGGCCGTAAACCATTCCCACTTTCGATTTCGATAAATCCTTTTGGTCGATCACGCCAGCTTCGCTCATTTCCTTGTAAAGATCGTTGCCTTCGCGGGTACGCTCCCCCACCCCCGCGAAGATTGAAACTCCCCCATGGCCTTTCGCGATGTTGTTGATCAGCTCCATGATGACAACCGTCTTGCCCACGCCGGCGCCACCGAACGCGCCCACTTTGCCGCCCTTCGAGAACGGGCAGATCAAATCGATTACTTTAATTCCGGTCTCGAGAATTTTAACTTTGGTGTCCTGCTCGATCAGCTCGGGCGCAGGACGATGAATCGGATAGCGTTTGGTGAATTTTACCGGGCCTCTGTTGTCCACCGGATCCCCGGTGACGTTAAAGACGCGACCGAGGACGCCCTCACCGACCGGGACTGTGATTGGCCCGCCGGTGTCGTTCACGCTCATCCCACGCTTCAGACCTTCCGTTGACGACATGGCGACCGAACGCACCCAGTTTTCGCCAAGCTGCTGCTGGACCTCGAGGGTCAGCTTGGTCGGGTTGCCGTTGACCTCGTAATCGATCTCGAGCGCATTATAAATTTTCGGCAGACTTTTTTCATCGGGAAACTCGACGTCCACGACCGGTCCAATGACTTGAACAATATTTCCTTTATTCATAAATCTTAATTAACCGCCAAGCGCCATTTGGGCAGTCGCGATCTCGAGCAACTCGGTCGTAATTCCGGCCTGGCGCATTTTGTTGTATTCAAGAGTCAGATCCTTGATGAACTGGTTTGCATTGTCGGTTGCGTTCTTCATTGCGACCATTCGCGCGCTGTGCTCGGACGCGCGCGCATCGAGGATCATTTGGAAAACCTGATATTCGACGTAATACGGCAGCATGATGTCGAGCACTTCGAGCGCGTTCGGCTCGAAAATGTAACCAAGCATTGGATCGACATCTTCCGTGCGTTGCATCATTCCCAACGGATCGACTGCACCTTCAGTTCGGTCGCCTTTCGGCAAATCGAAACGACTTATCGGTAAGAGCGTCTGGATGACCGGACGTTGGTTAATCGTATTGATGAAATGCGTGTAAAGAACTGAGACCTTATCCACGTCCCGGCTGAGAAATTTTTCGAGGCAGAATTTTGCCAGTGGTTTGCTTTCGACGAAACTCGGAGCATCCTTTAATTCAAAGTCAGCGATTAGCTCTCGCTTTGTCCGAGCGACGAACTGCCGGGCTTTTTTCCCAGTCACGACAAACACCGTTTTACTTTGTTCGAAGTTGGCCGCTTCACGAAAAAGATTGGTGTTTAGCGCGCCCGCCAGACCTTTGTCGGTGCTGATAATTAGCAGCAATTCCTTTTTCACTTCGCGAATGTGAAGGAGTGGATGCAAAGTCGGGTCAGTCCTCTTTTGCAATGAAACGAGCACCCTGTTCATCAACGCGGCATAAGGACGGCCGGCGAGCGCATGCTGCTGCGCTTTGCGCATCTTCGACGCGGCGACCATCTGCATCGCCTTCGTGATCTGCGACGTATTGCGGATCGATCTGATCCGCCGCCGTATGTCCTGCGTGTTTGCCATTGGTCGTTAGGCCAAAATTATTGCCAGGTCGTTTTGAATTCCTCCAGCACGCTCTTCAGTTGCGATTCGAGATCCTGATCGAGCTGCTTTTTCTCGCGAATTGCTCGCAGCATCGGCTCCTTGCGTGTCTGCAACCAATCCTGCAGCTTCAACTGAAATTCTTTCACCCGCTCCACCGGCACGGAATCGATGTAGCCGTTTTGCATCGCCCACATGACCGAAACCTGTTCTTCGACTGAGATCGGGTTGTACTGTTTCTGCTTGAACAATTCGACAATCCGCTGACCGCGATCGAGTCGCGCTTTAGTAGCGGTATCGAGATCCGAACCGAACTGCGCGAACGCCGCGAGCTCGCGGAACTGGGCGAGGTCGAGCTTCACTTTGCCGGCGACCTGCTTGATCGCTTTAATTTGCGCGGCGGAACCGACACGGCTCACCGACAATCCGACGGAGATGGCTGGACGCACGCCTTGATAAAAGAGATCAGTCTCGAGATAAATCTGACCATCGGTGATGGAGATGACATTGGTAGGAATGTACGCCGAAACGTCACCGGCCTGCGTCTCGATAATCGGGAGCGCCGTTACCGACCCGCCGCCGTATTCGTCGGAAACCCGTGCGGCGCGCTCGAGCAAACGTGAGTGAAGATAAAAAACGTCGCCGGGATATGCTTCGCGGCCAGACGGACGCTTCAATACGAGCGAAACCTGGCGATACGCGACTGCATGTTTCGACAAATCGTCATAGATGATGAGCGCGTCCATGCCGTTGTCCATGAACCACTCGCCCATGGCGGCCCCGGCAAAAGGCGCGAGATACTGATTTGTGGCGCTGTCGGAAGCGGTCGCAGACAGGATCGTTGTGTAGGGCATCGCGCCTTCCTTTTCCAAGACCGCAAGCACGCGTGCAACGTTAGAATTCTTCTGTCCGATCGCGACATAGATGCAATAGAGCGGCCGGTAATCCTTATCGCGCGCATTTTCCGCCGCCTTGTTTAACCGCGCCTGACTGATGATACTGTCAACGCAGATCGTTGTTTTTCCGGTGGCACGATCGCCGATAATCAATTCGCGCTGGCCGCGGCCAATCGGAATCATGGCATCGATGGCCATGATGCCGGTTTGAACCGGTTGGCTGACGCTGCGGCGCTTGATCACGCCTGGTGCGATTTTCTCCAGCGGATAAAATGTGTCGGACTTAATCTCTCCTTTACCATCGAGTGGCTCGCCCAGGGTGTTCACGACACGACCGAGCAAAGCTTTGCCTACCGGAACCGAGAGCAGGCGACCGGTCGTTTTCGCTTCGTCTCCTTCCGAGATTTTCGTCGCATCACCGAGAAGGATTGCGCCGACTTCGGTCTCTTCCAGGTTCAGTGCCAAGCCGTAAACGCCCCCGGGGAATTCGATCATCTCGTTTAACATCACATCGCTCAATCCTTCAATGCGCGCGACGCCGTCGCCGGTTTCCCGGACAATGCCGACGTTACTTTTGGTGGTCGAGGTTTTAAGTCCTGCGATTTTCGTTTCAATTTCTTCCAGTATGCTGCTCATATCTCGTTAGCTAATATCAAAGTTGTTGCTGAAGCCTTTCCAGGCGGTTGCGCACGCTGCTGTCCCAAACATCGCTGCCGACACGAATCCGCATCCCACCAAGCAATCCCGGGTCGACCGCAAATTCCGTGGTCAAGTCGGCACCGTATCGTCTGCCCAGGTTGAGCGAGATTTGAGAGGCGGTTTCCGGGTCGAGCGGAGCCGCGGTCTCGATCCTGGCATGACGTTTCTCCGCTTCAAGCCGAAGCAAGCGTTTGTAATACTCGACGATCTTAAGATAATTCCGCGGCTTCTTCGCCAGAAGCGAATCGACAACCGAACCGATCCGCCCGCGATCGAGCTGCCCATCGGTAAAACTCACGCGCAACATCTCGCGCGCGATTTGTCGAACTTCCTTTTTAACCTGCATCCTGTTGTCGTTATCTAAGCTAGGCGGAAAGTGTTCGCGTTGCTTCCTCCTGCAAGCGTCGCTGATCGTCCGAAGTTAAAACTTTGCCGGTGACTTTCGCCGTCGTGTCCACCACCAGCCTACCCAGTTCGCGTTTTAGCTGCGCCATCGTCCGCTCGTGTTCGATCGCACTGGCTTCGCGTGCCTTGGCCACAATCTGCTCGGCCGCGGCAATCGCTTCCTGTTGTTTGCGCTCGGCCAGGTGCCCGGCGCTAGTGCGCGCTTCGTCGATCATCTTTTGCGCTTCGTCATTGGCTTTCGCCAAGATCTCGGCATGACGCTGCTCGGATTCCGCCAATTGTTGCTTGATCTTTTCGGCGTTCAACTGTGCCTGCGCGATTTGTTGCCGCCGCTGTTCCAACACGGCAAGGATCGGTTTGTAGGCGAAGCGTTTGAGCAAATAAGCGACGATGATGAAGCTGATGACCTGCGAAAAGAACAGCTTCGGATCCCATCCGAAGGTGTCGGCTGTATCGCGCAATGTGTCCATCGCGCTGCCGCCGGTGGTTGCGAGGAATAGTAGGGCCATAACTGTGTCATTAGCCGGATTAGCCAAATGCCGCCGGCTGCGTTCTTATTTAGCGCACCAAGTAGAGTGCGTAGAAGACAATCGCCTCTGTCAAAGCGATCGCCAGAATGGCGTGGACTAGGACGGGCGTAAAGGCACCTGGGTTGCGACCAACGGCCGTGGTCATACCCAATCCTGTGAGACCGATGCCTATGCCAACCCCCATCGCGGCCAGGCCGACATGAATGCTTCCGTTAATTTCTGCCAGTAGTGGTAGTATCATATTTTGTCTTGTTAGGTTTTAGCGATTTAGTTTGCGATCGCCGAAAGTTCAATGCGCTTCTTCCCCGGGACTGTGTTGCGCAATCAAGAGAGTGAAAATAGCGGTCAATAACATGAAAACGAGGGCCTGGACAAATCCGACCAGGATTTCCAGGAAGTAGAACGGAATCGGGATTAACCACGCCAGGGCCGGTACCATGTGTGACATAGCTTCGAGAATGCTTTCGCCGGCGAAAATATTTCCGAAGAGACGGAAACTCAGTGAAACCGGCCGAAATAGAATCGAGATGATTTCCAGCCAACCGACCAAAAAGAAGACGACCACCATCAGTATTTTGAGGACACCGGAAGTCTCGCCTTTGGGGCCAAACAGGTGCATCAGGAATCCTCCAATACCATTAGCCTGAAGAGCCCAGATGAACCAGAGGACAAAGAAAATAAGGGCCATGGCCGAAGTCATATTGAGGTCGGCGTTGGCGCCGCGCAGCAGCGGTCGCTCGATGTGAAACGCACCGCTGGCTGGATCGGCCTGTCCCCAGCCGATGGTTCCGACGCCGGGAATTAGGCCGAACCAGTTTGCGAAGAGAATGAAAATGAAAATCGTGGCGAAGAACCAGAATGTTTTCTTCACCAATTCAGGGCCAATAATTGACTCAAGAAAATTATAGAGGCTTTCCACCAGCCACTCCCAAAAGTTTTGCGCACCGCTGGGAATAGTTTGGATATTGCGAGTTGCGAGCTGAGCAAAAATAATCACCCCGAGGGCCACAACCCAGGAGACCAGAATTGAATTGGTGACGGGGAAATTCCCGATCTGGAACAGAGGCACAGCCTTGAGGGAGAGCGTTTCGTGCTCTGCTGATTCGGCCGCCTCAGCCAATGTGGGCGCAGTCAGAAGGCCAATCGCGCAAAGAGCGATCAGTGTCCTTCGAAGCAAATGGCGATGCGGGAACATTGAGTGTGTCTGAAGCAAACGAAAACCCAATTTACCTGGAGGGAGACCTGCTTAACGGTCCCGCGCTCGACCCTGGGCGCTTGCCGCGCTTACCAAAGCCGCTTTCCTGCGGATGACAAGTTATTTCGCGACGGCACTTTCGATCAGCGGCGCTGGCAGTTCCACCTCCCCCAGACTCGGTTCGCGCGCCATACGCCTGTCACATACTTCTTCGTAAATCCGTTCCAGTTCGCGAATCGTCATTTCCTGATCGAAATTCTCCCCCACCGCCTGGCGGGCGGCGGCACTAAAACGCGCATATATTTCGGGTGAATTCGCCAACGCCACCATCGAGCGGCCAAGACTTTCGGTGTCACCCTCGTCGCTGAGAAACCCATTGAGGTTTTCCGTCACGGCTTCGGGAATCCCGCCATGCCGGGTGGCGATCACCGGCAGACCCGTTGCCATCGCTTCGAGAACCGAATTTGGCACCCCCTCCTGATCCTGATCTGGCTGGGTTTCGCTCGGATGAATGAAAATGTGGCTCCGTGCGTACAGTTCGCGCAGATCCGGCTGGCTGAGAAAACCGCAGAAATGCACCTTGCCGGCAATGCCGAGTTCTTGTGCCAAGGCTTCCAGGTCCGATTGCAGTGGTCCTTTCCCGGCAATGATGAATTCAGAATTCGGGAATTCCTTAACGAAAATAGCGAAGGCACGAATGGCCGATCCGACGCCTTTTTTGTCGATCAATCGGCACGCCTGCAGAATTTGCCAGCGACCGTCAGTCGGAAATTCCCGCCGCACGAAGGAAAATTCGTGGAGCGGAATCCCGGTACGATTGATCCGAATCCTTTCGCGTGGACAACCGAATCCGATCAGCCTGTTTGCAAGCGATCGGGAACGAGCCAACACGACCGGGACTGAGTCGAAGAGAACGCGCAGTTTTCCGGGATAATTCTCCATCTTCTTGTTAAGCGCGACGTCGGCGCCATGGAAAGAGACCAGGCAAGGCTTATTCCATGCGCGGATGAATGGAAGCAGATGCACTCCGGTATGTCCAAAGTAAATGTGCATCATGTCGGCACCACGCCGGCCGAGAATGGAAACGAGCATCTGATATTCGCCGCGATAAATGAGCGGCGGGCGGCGTTCGACGAACTTCATCCAACCGTGACGTAGTAAATTGCGGTGTGGTCGCGGAATTCGTTCGATATCGTCAAAGCGAAAGCGTCTGGGGTGCTCTACCTTCTTTGTCATAACGAAGGTCTGGGAGCGTCGAAGGGATGTTACTTGTCGGTAAATGTGTAGCATCTCCGGCTTCAAAAAGGTGCTGCAATAACTGGCAACGATAAGTTTAGCCATGGAAGACCGCTGAGTGTCTGCGAACTCGCCTCTCTTGTCTAATGGTTAATTGTTATCGGTTTCAATCCTGGTTCAACTGGTTTCGAACCGTGATCGATCCATTCCTTTAACAATCGTTTGAGCTCCCTCATTCCGTCTCCTCTTTTTGCCGAAATCGGTACAATCGCGCGGTCCGGGAACCGTTTTTTGAAGTCGCTTAAATTTTTCGCCGCCTCCGGCAGGTCCATCTTATTAGCCACGACAAACCACGGTCGTTCTGACAAACGCGCATCATAGAGACTGATTTCGCGGCGCAGCGATTCCAGATCGGCAATCGGAGTGCGCCCTTCGCTCCCGGCCATGTCGAGGACAAAAGCCAACAAACGAGAACGGGTAATGTGCCGAAGAAAATCATGACCAAGTCCAAGATTCCGATGTGCCCCTTCAATTAAACCGGGAATGTCGGCAACAGTTGCCCGCCGGTAATCATCGAGCTCCACCACACCGATCACGGGATGCAAAGTAGTAAATGGATAGGGAGCAACCTTCGACCGCGCGGCGGAAATTTGTCGGATTAATGTCGACTTGCCTGCGTTAGGATATCCGACAAGCGCCGCATCAGCGATGGAGCGCAACTCGAAAAGAAAATGTCCGCTTTCACCCTTGCCCCCATCGGTATACTCGCGCGGAGCGCGGTTGCGCGAGCTTTTGAAATGCACGTTACCTTTCCCACCGGCGCCTCCCTTACACAGAACGAACTCCTGCCCATCGCGCGTGAGATCCGCGATCATATCAATTGCGGATTGGTCTGGGACTGATCGATCACCGGACAATCGAACCGCTTCAGATTCAATATCTCCGCCATCGACAGAATTTCGAATCCTACCTGGGGAATCTGATTGCTCGCCGGCAATCGGCAATCCGCAATCCCCACTCCGCAATTCATAAGCGATCGTTCCAATCGGGACCTTGACGATTTTGTTCGGCGCATTTTTGCCATGCATCTTTTTCCCGCGACCGTGTCCGCCATTTTTCGCCTTAATAATAGGCTCATACAAAAGGTGGGCCAGATGGTCGGTATGTTGATCGGCTCGGAGGATAACGTTGCCACCCCGTCCACCATCCCCTCCATCAGGTCCGCCCTTGGGCACAAATTTCTCACGTCGAAAGCTGACACACCCGCGCCCGCCTTTTCCGGCTTGTGCAAAAACTTTGATGCGATCGACAAACATTTCATCGCAAACTGCCATCGCATTCTAACGCTGTCATCCCGAGCGACTGCGAGGATCTCTCAGGCGATGAGATTTTTACTATCGAATTTGCTTCCTGTTCTTCTATAAATCCTGTTTATCGTTAGTCGGAAATTACGATGAAAGGCCGCCAGCAAGGCCGGCCCACAAAATGGGTGACGGCAACAATGAAGGAACACGTGGCTGTTGGTAAGCCGGGAGTAAAATTTGAAGTATGGGAAAAGTGGAAAAAGAATCGGCGTAAGCTTGGCACCCTAACCGTCACGGTGGGTGGGTTGCGCTGGCGGCCGCACAAAGGAAAACTCTCAAAGCAGTTAAGCTGGGATACTTTCGCCGAATGGTTCGAGGAGGAGTGAGTTGCATTGGAAGCGCGAATGATTCCCATATCGTGTCATCTCGAGCGCTAGCGAGGGATCTTCCAGTCGATCAGGGATCACACGAGCAAGGATGCGCATGATCGATTGAGAGATTTTTCGCCGTCTAATGTGGCTCAGGAGGACAACGCGCCTTACCCGAACTGAGATTCGCTGAGCTACGCGCACACCGCTATCAGTCCGCAACAGCCTTCAATCTGGTAGGTTTACCATTTCGTGAATTTGACCGCGCACTTTGCTGCTCTCATACCGCCGATCGTTCTCATGTAGTACCATCGGCATCCCGTAACGCGGGTTCATCGTGATGCGCACAACGCGATCAATTTGCGCGCCCCGTACCACCTCGAAGCGAAACTTTTGCAGCATGATGGCGAGCGAAATCTTCAAAACCTGAATGGCAAACATTGCGCCGACACATGCGCGTGGCCCGGCACTAAACGGCATGTATTCATATTGTGTCGGATCGACCTCACGCCAGCGATCGGGCCGAAAGCGCTCCGGTTCCGAGTAAATCTCCGCCAAATGATGGGTGAGAAAATGACTGCAAATTACGCGCGCCCCATGGCTGAGCGTCAGTGAACCCATCGGAATCTGATCTTCGTCAGCGGCGCGGATTGTGAACGGCACTGGCGGCAAGATCCGCATGCTTTCCTTGATGACGCGGTCGAGAAAAGAAAGCCGGGGGAGTTGTTCGCGGGTGGGCGCGTCGCCACCAAGCACGCGGTCAAGCTCATCCATCAGTTCACGCATGATGGTGGGATGTTGCGCGAGAAGGAACATTGTCCACGTCAACGTGCTGGCGGTAGTCTCAAAACTGGCGCCGAAGAGAATCGTCGCCTGACCCACCAGCTCCATGTCGGTCATGCCACGATTTTCATCATCGCGCGCCTGAATCAGGATTGAAAGCACATCGGTGCGATCGGACGAATCGCGCCGGCGTTTTTCGATCAACCGAAGGATTTCCTGCTCGACCAACTCGGCATGTTTCAGCAGCCGATGATACGGCGTCCCGGGAATGTTGACCGGAAAGAACCAGACCGGTCCGGAAAAGTTGCGACGCGCCCAAATCTCCAGCAAATGGCCGATGCGATAGGCATCAGTCGCTTCGTGACCAAAAAGCACCGCACTGGCGATTCGCAATGTAACCGCGCGCATATCGGCGTAAACATCGCGTGCGCCTGGTTTCCATTGCCCGATCGCTTCCTTCGCCAGCTCAACCGTGAGGTCGTGATAACCGGCGACTGCTTTCTTGTGAAACGGTGGCAAAATGAGCTGGCGTTGCTGTTTGTGCTGCGGACCATTCATTCGCGTGAGACCAAAACGTATTCGGCGCTGCGCCGAATTGTTCGGGCCGTGAATGAATTGACCGGTGGTTCGAAATTTCGCCGGATCGCCAAGAACCTGGCGATTAAATTCGGGTCCAATAGCGAGGACGTGCAGCTTGGTCGGTTCACCAAACGCAATCGGCCCGAGGGCGACCAGGCTTCCGTACTTTTGCTGCAGCTCGCGCATGCAGCCGATCGGATCACGGAAAAAGTGAACGTATTCGCGCGCCGCGTGCGCACCGGTAAGGAGATTCTTCTTCATCAGCGGAGCGGATTAGATTAACCCGCTCCGTCTGCGGGAAAGTCAACCATTTCCCGGATTTGTCTCATTCGGCGCAACGCCGCGTCCGCCTTGGCCTCACCCGTATGGTCGGCGACCAACACCGGCAATAACGGCAACTGGTGGCGCCGCCGTTTCATCGCTGTGCGGTGGAATTCCGGGCCGATGGCAAAGAGCAAAAGATCGCGCGGTTGTTTGAACTTTACCCTACCGAGTGCCGTGACCGGACCATATCGTTGATATAGCCGGCAAATAGTTGCCACCGGATCAAAAAAGAATCGCAGGTATTCGCGCCCGGCTGCCAGTCCGGTAACTTGCGTCGCCTTCACCGCAACTTCGAGGGCCCCGCGGCAATCGGAGAGATCGTTTGCGCCTGCCCGATCCCACCACGAATGAGCGATTCGTAGAGCGCTTTGGTTTCTTTCGCGATCGCGCGCCAACTGAATTTCTCTTCCGCTCTCAACCTTCCAGCCTTGCCGAAGCCCAGCCGCAGCTTTTCGTCTTGCATCAATTCGTTGATTTTAACCGCCAAATCACGCGCGAATTTTTCCGGATGAAGCGGCTCGAACGGACTTTCCTTCATTTGCGCAACCGGCACAAGAAAACCGGTTTCACCCTCTATCACGACTTCCTTAATCCCCCCGACTTTGCTGGCGACAACGGCCGTTTCACACGCCATCGCTTCCAGGTTAATGATGCCAAACGGTTCGTAGATCGACGGACAACAGAAAACTCCGGCGTGCGAATAAAGTTGGATCACACTTCGTTTATCGAGCATTTGATCGATCCAAATGATGCCGTCGCGGGCACGCCGTGCCTTTTCCACCGCGGTCTTCATTTCCCGGGCAATTTCCGCCGTATCGGGCGCGCCGGCGCAGAGCACAACCTGGAAATTTTTATCCATGAACTCAATGGCATGGACGAGATGAATAATTCCCTTTTGATGGGTAATGCGTCCGACGAAAAGAAGGTAAGGTTTTTCCGAATCAACGCCGAATTTGCGCAGGGCATCGGTCGATTTGGTCGGGCGATATTCTTCGAGATCGATGCCGTTATAGATCACGTGCAGGCGTTCGTCTCGGACATTGAATAGCCGCGCGATGTCAGCCTTGGTCTCCTTTGAAACGGCGATGACGGCGTCTGCCATCTCCAAAGCGGTCTTCTCGACCCAGAGTGAAAAATCGTAACCGCCTGCGAGCTGTTCGCGTTTCCACGGCCGCAATGGCTCGAGCGAGTGCACCGTGATGACTAGTGGAATTCCGTAATTTTTTCGCGCCAGAATTCCACCCCAGTGAGTGTACCAAGTATGACAATGCACAACCTGGGCGTCGACACCGGCGGTGTTAAAAGCGGTGCAACGTTGGACCGCGCCAAGGGTGGAACGCAATGGCTTCGGGCAATGAAACCGGGAATCGTCCAGCTGAAACCCACGAATTGTTAGCCGCCCAGATTTGCCCTTCTGGTCGCCAAAACAGCGGACTTCCACATCCATTAACCGGGCGAGCTCATGCGACAAATACTCGACGTGGACGCCGGCTCCCCCGTAGGTATGCGGCGGATATTCATTAGTCAGCAAAAGCACTTTCACGCGCGTCTGTAGTAGTCGTACCGACAAAACACGGCAAGTCCGGTTGCGCCTTTAGGGCACTAAAAGTCCGAAACTCTCGTTTACGGCCGCCGCTAATTCGGGTCGCTAACTTCTCACTTTTAAGAGCAGCACCGGCACTTCCACGGCATGCCGTACCTTGTCCACGGTCGCGCCATAAAGAATGTCGCTGATGAAACGGTGGCCATGGGTGGTCATAGCAATCAGGTCAACATCCTTTTCGCGGGCCAGCTTAATAATCTCGTCGGACGGTTCGCCAAGGGCGAGAACGGCGTCGCAGATAAAGCCATCATCGATCAATTCGCGTTGTCGTTCTTCCAAATACACGCGGTCCTGTTTCATTTCTTCGCTTTCGGCCAGTTTCAACTGATTAAAATTTCGCGCCACCCAGCCGTCGGCAACATGGACCAACAGAATTTTCGCTCCTGCCATCCGCGCAAGCGGCTTGATGTGGCCGAGGATGGTCTCGTCGGCAGCGCTGTTTTCAAGTGGGATGAGAATGCGCTGATACACGTTAAGAATGACGAAGGTCCAATGTCGAATGACGATTTAATTCCGAATGATGAAGGCTAAAGCCGCCAATTTTACGGCGCTCATTTTTGGACATTGTTTCGTCGTTCGTCATTCGGATTTCGACATTTACTCCGGCAGGGGAAGGCCCAGCGTGCCGTAAACCGCTTTCAGCACCGCCTCGGGCATGAAGATATCGAAGAGCAACTTCACGTTGAGCGCGATAATAATGAGCGCCGTCGTCCAACCGAGAATTTTCAGCCATGGTTTGTTGGTAAACTCGCCGAGTTTCTTTTTCTCGCTCGTGAAACGCATCAGCGGCCAGACCGCAAAACCAAGTTGCATGCTCAGAACCACCTGACTGGCGACGAGCAACTCGGTCGTCTTGCTCTCCCCGGCAAAACCAATCACGAGCACCGCGGGAACAATCGCAATAAGACGGGTAATTAATCGCCGCAGCCACGGTTTGATCCGGATGTTGAGAAAACCTTCCATCACAATTTGGCCGGCAAGAGTCCCGGTGAGAGTGGAGTTTTGACCTGAGGCCAACAGGGCGACAGCAAACACACCGCTGGCGATGCTCACGCCCAGCAGCGGGCTGAGCAGTTTGTAGGCATCGCGAATGTCCGCCACGTCCTGGTGACCCGACCAATGAAACGCTGCTGCCGCCAAGATCAGAATGGCCGCGTTGATAAACAAGGCGAACATAAGCGCGCCGGTGGAATCAATGGTTGCGAATTTGATCGCCTCCCGTTTCCCCGCCGGGGTCTGTTCAAACTTCCGCGTCTGCACTACCGAAGAATGGAGATAAAGATTATGCGGCATCACCGTGGCACCCAGAATGCCGATGCTGACGTACAGCATCCCTTGATTGGTCACGATTCGCGGACCTGGAACGAACCCGAAAAGAATTCCGGTGAGGCTGGGTTTAGAGAAAACCAGCTCCGCGGCAAAACACCCGCCGATCGTGATAATCAAGGTAAAGACGAGCGCTTCGATGTAACGAAAGCCTTTGTTTTGCAGGAAGAGCACAATGAGCACGTCCATGGCGGTAATGATGCAACCCCATACCAGCGGAATCCCAAGTAGCAGCTGGAGGGCGATCGCTGATCCGACCACTTCGGCGAGATCGCATGCGGCGATAGCGACCTCACAAAGCACCCACAGGAACCAAACGATCGGTTTGGGATAGTGGTCGCGGCAGGCTTGCGCCAAATCCCGGCCTGTGACGACGCCCAGTTTAATGCAGAGATGCTGGAGCAGTATCGCCATGAAGTTGGAGATCATGATGACGGCGAGCAGCGAGTAGCCAAATTTAGCCCCCCCCGCCAGATCGGTCGCCCAGTTACCTGGGTCCATATAACCGACCGCGACGAGAAATCCGGGACCGGCGAAAGCGAGCAACTTCCGCAAAAACGATGCATTTGGTGGAACGAGGACACTACGATGAACTTCCGGGAGAGAAACGGCTGCGGCGTCTCTGCGCCAAGCTTGTTCCGTCGCGGTCAATTCCGGCATGGATTAGCGTCCTGAAAATTTGCTCCCGCGCCAGCACGAAAGTCCGAGCCGGACTGGCGGAATAACCTTCGCTCCCTATCCCGCAGCACAGTCCCACTGGGGGAAGGTTAGGATGAAGGACCTTTCGAGGATCCTCAAAAAGGGCTCACGGTCCTTGTTCGTAGACAAATCACTTTTGCGCGATCAGTCGTTCGAACTTTACGTTGTGCCAGGAATAGAACGGGTAGGGTCGATCGGGATTCTCCACACGATATCGCCATTGTTTGTACATCCACATATATGGGCCGGGTTTTGCGCGCACAACGGGTTCAAAGGAATCCCAGCACGCTTGCGCAATTTCACGTGGGCTGGCATTGGGGCCAAGATCAATCGGCGAATGAAAAACCATGCGGTAACGCCCTCGTGGCAACGGGTCGCAATGGCAAGGAATAAGGAGAGCCCCCGAACGCTGTTGGAGCCAAGCGTGCGCAGAAGTAACACTGGTGTGCAGTCCAAAACAGCGAATGGCGACAGCTGCCGGACCGGGAAAAACCGTTAGATCAACGAGCATTGCTATATTGCCGCCACGACGCAAAGTTTTGAAGAGCCGAAGAATCCCACCCCCTGTGCGTCCACTGAAGACATGGCCAGACTGCTCTCGCCAACGTCGGAAAATTGGATCGAGCAACGGGTTTTTGAACTCCTGCGCGATGATAGTGCTGGGCCGGCCACGAAACCCACAACCCAAGCTGAGCCATTCGAAGTTGCTATAGTGAAAACCAACAACAATTCCACTCTGATTCGGATCGACCTCGGGGAATCCCTCAAATTCGATATGACGAAGGAAATTATCCGGTGTAAGCCGCGGACTCCACATCAGGTCGAGCATGGTTTGGGCAAAATGCTGATAGGATTCACGAATGATGCGTCGTTTCTCAGCCGCCGAATATTTCCCGGGAAAGGCGCATTCGAGATTGGCCACGGCAACGCGTCGGCCACGGGCATCGACAATCGACGCGACGGCACCGAAAATCTTGGCCAGCGCACCGATGGCGGACCGCGGAAAAAGTGGCACGACTTTCGCCGCTATGAGCAAGCCGATGAATTCGAGCCGATAACGCAATTTCTTCCACGCCTGCCTCATACCTTTCTCAAATAAGCCCAGTCGCGTTAGCGAAATTTTGTGCGAACGTGCCCGACCGCCCCGGCAGGGTCGCGCGGCGGCATCTTGTGAAAAGCGTCCTCTTCGTTTGTACCGGTAATGTTTGTCGCAGTCCCATTGCGGAAGGTCTTTTTCGCCGTCTCTTGGGAAATCGCAAGGACATTGAAGTGGCTTCAGCCGGAGTGCACGCCGTGCGAGGACAGCCGCCCAGCTCGCATGCGATTGACGTTTGCACTGAGGAAGGGACAGAAATTGGCAACCTGCGGAGCCAACCGCTTACCGGAGCACTCGTCGAACGCGCGACACATATTTTCGCCATGACTGGAGCACATGTCGAAGCAATCCAGATGCTTTTTCCAAATGCAGCCGACAAGACTTTCTTGCTACGTGAATTTGAAGAACCCGGTGCGACTTGCTGGCGCGACGTGCCGGATCCTATCGGCCTGGGACGCGATGTTTATAATACCTGCGCAGAGACGATCAAAAACGCCTTGCCGAGCGTGCTCGCTTTTGTAGAAGAGAGCGAAGTAGCCGTGCGTCCCGGCGGACGTAGCGGCGGTGCTTCCATCTATATCGTGAGCGACGTTTCGCATCCCACTCCATCAATCCTCGGAGCTCCGAGTGGCGGATTGCGCAAGGTCGACCCGGAAGTTTTTGACGCGATTGAGGCGGAAGAAAGACGGCAGCGCGAAAATATCGAGTTGATTGCCTCGGAAAATTTCACCAGTCGGGCGGTGATGGAAGCGCAAGGGAGCGTACTGACTAACAAATACGCTGAAGGCTTGCCAAAGAAACGTTGGTATGGCGGCTGTGAGAACGTTGACATAGTCGAGCAACTCGCGATCGATCGCGCGAAGCGTCTCTTCAATTGCGAACACGTCAACGTGCAACCGCATAGCGGTGCGCAAGCCAACATGGCCGTTTATTTTTCGGTGCTGAAACCGGGCGACAAAATTCTCGCCATGAATCTGGCACACGGCGGCCATCTCACGCACGGGCATCCGGCAAATTTCTCCGGCAAGTTTTACAACGTCTCGCAATACGGCGTATCGGAGAAAACCGAGCAGATCGATTACGATGCGCTGCAAAAACAAGCCGAGGAAGTGAAGCCGGCGATGATCACCGCCGGCGCCTCCGCGTACCCGCGCATCATCGAGTTTCCGCACTTAAGGCAAATCGCCGATTCGGTCGGCGCACTGCTTTTCATCGACATGGCCCACATCGCCGGGCTCGTTGCCGGCGGACAACATCCGAGTCCGATCCCGCACGCGCATTTCGTCACGACGACCACGCACAAAAGTTTGCGTGGCCCACGCGGCGGCATCGTGATGTGCGAAGAAAAATTCGCGAAACAAATCGACGCGACCGTGTTTCCCGGCGTTCAAGGTGGACCGCTAATGCATGTCATTGCGGCCAAAGCGGTTTGTTTTCGCGAAGCCCTTCAGCCGCAGTTCCGCGATTATCAGCGCCAAGTTGTAGTCAACGCGAAAGCGCTTGCCGCCGGTTTGGCCAAACACGGGTACCGCATCGTCAGCGGCGGCACCGACAATCATCTCATGCTGGTAGACCTTCGTCCGAAAGAATTGAACGGCAAAGAAGCACAGGAAGTTCTCGATCGCGCCGGCATTACCGTGAACAAAAACGCCATCCCGTTCGACACCAGTTCGCCGTTCAAACCCAGCGGAATTCGTGTTGGCACCCCGGCGGTGACGACACGCGGCATGCGCGAAGAGGAAATGCTCGAGATTGCGGACTTGGTCGCAGAAGCATTGCAGAATCGCAATGACAACGCCGCGCTCGAACGCGTTCGCGGCAAGGTGCGCAATCTGACGCGCAGATTTCCGCTCCCGAGTTAGGGCAAGCGGCATGTTTCCGGGGAAAGCATGCGAGGCGCGTGCGCTCCCCGAACAAACGATTCGTGTTATCTAATCTGCGAAAATCTGCGTAATCTGCGGATTATGACGAACCGGTCGGCTGAGCAAGGAGTCAATCCATTGCGCGAAGGTTTGAGCACGCGGGCTGTGCCGCAGCCATGCGCGATCGTCATCTTCGGCGCGACCGGAGACCTGACGCATCGGAAATTGATTCCGGCCTTATACAACCTTGCCGCTGATGGTGAGCTGCCGCCAGCGGTAGCCGTCGTTGGTTTCGCCCGACGCCCCAAAACCGGCGACGAATTCCGAAACGAACTCGGCGAAACAACAAAGCAATTTTCGCGTCAGGAGGTCCGTGATGATATTTGGAAAACCTTTTCGCAATCGCTCTCTTATCACCAAAGCGAATTCGAGGACGAAAGCGGTTATCGATCATTGGTCAAACGGCTCGATCAACTCGACGAAGAACGCGGCACGCGCGGCAATCGTTTGTTTTATTTCGCAGCGGCGCCGGAACAATTCGAGCCCATCCTGAAAAATCTTAAAGCAGCAGGATTGAGCAAAGCGAAAGAAGGCAGCTGGGCACGCGTCATCATTGAAAAGCCGTTTGGGCGTGATCTCGCTTCTGCGCAGGAGTTAAATCGGGTCGTATCCAATTCTTTTTCCGAAGATCAGACCTATCGAATCGATCACTTTCTCGGGAAAGAAACCGCGCAGAACATTCTGGTTCTCCGTTTTGCTAACGCGATTTTTGAACCGATCTGGAACGCGCGTTATATCGATCACATCCAGATCACCGCGGCCGAAACCCTCGGCGTCGAAGGGCGGGCCGGTTACTACGAAACCGCCGGTGCCTTGCGCGACATGGTGCAGAATCATTTGCTGCAATTGCTTTGCCTGGTGGCGATGGAAGCGCCCACCGATCTTAGCGCCGACAGCATTCGCGATGAAAAGGTAAAGGTCGTGCGCTCGCTGCGTCGTTATCGTCCGGAAGAAATCACGAAATGGGTTGTGCGCAGCCAGTACACCGTTGGCGCGATTAATGCCGAACCCGTTCCAGCCTACCGCGAGGAAGAAAAAGTGAACCCGAATTCTGAAACCGAAACCTACGTCGCGCTTCGCCTGCTTCTCGATACCTGGCGCTGGTCAGAGGTGCCGATTTACTTGCGGGTCGGGAAACGTCTCCCCAAATCCGCCACTGAAATTTCGGTGCACTTTAAGAAAGCGCCCATGGTCCTGTTTAATCGCGACAGCGCCGAGCATGATCAAAACGTCCTCGTCATTCGCATCCAACCCGATGAGGGAATTTCGTTGCGCATGATGGCAAAGATTCCGGGGACGAGTTTGCGAATCGAACCGGTGAAGATGGATTTTCATTATGGCACCAGTTTTGGGAAGGCGAGCCCGGAAGCGTACGAACGTTTGTTGCTCGACGCCATGAGCGGCGACGCCACCCTTTTTGCCCGCCGCGATGAAGTCGAGGAGGCCTGGGGATTTATCGACACCATTGAAAGCGCTTGGAGCAACAAAGATGCACCTCCACTGACATATTATCCTGCCGGTTCGTGGGGACCGGAGGAAGCAGACGAACTTCTCGCGCGCGATGGACGCACATGGAGACGCTTGTGATTAAACCGTCATTCCGAGCGGAGCGAAGCGAAATCGAGGGATCCCGCCATGTTTCCTTTAAGGTTTCGCCACGGGATCCCTTTCGTGGCGCAGGCTTCCAGCCTGTGGGGCAAGCAGGCGTCTCGCCTGCGGCTGGTTTCGACAGGCGTGACGCCTGTCTGCCCCACAGCCGAGGACGGCTGCACCACGCCGCTCGGGATGACCATAAATTGTATGCCTGCGCCAGCTGAAACCATTTCTCTCGGTCTTCCGGTCGCGATCGATCGCATCGATCGCGGGCTGAAGAAGCTTTGGAGTGAAAGCGAAGGCGCGATGACACGTGCCTCAATGATAAATCTCGCAGTTTACAGCGAAGAACCTGATTCGCTTACACAAAACACGCAGTTGCTGGCGCGAATCGCCGAGAATCATGCCTGCCGAGGTATCGTGATCGGCGCCAATCCGCATTCGAAAAATGATCGCATCGAGGCGTGGATTAGCGCGCATTGTCATGTTGGTCGCGCCGGCACCAAACAAGTCTGCTCGGAACAGATTTCATTCTTGCTCGAAGGCGCAAAGGTAAAGCTGCTTCCCAGTATCGTTTTTTCCCAGCTCGATTCCGATCTCCCACTTTATCTCTGGTGGCAATCCAAATTCGCCGAACCGATGGATCCACAGCTTTGGTCGTGGATCGATCGATTGATCTACGACAGTCAAACCTGGCGTGACTTCAACGCGCAAATGCGACTGGTCGAGACGGCACAGCGTGAAGCCAAACAACGCATCGTCCTGTGTGATTTGAACTGGACTCGGCTCGTTCATTTTCGCGTCGCTTTTGCACAGTTCTTCGACCATCCGAGTTCGCATCATCATTTCCGGGAAATTGAGAGCGGTACGATTGTGTTCGGGAAAAATTTTCGCTCAACCGCGATTCTCTTTATTGGCTGGCTCGCTGCGCAATTGGGCTGGGAAGTTCGGAATGGAAAGAATGGAGATCATATCGAATTGGAAAATTCGACGAGGAACCGAGTGAAGATCGACTTGCAGGAAAATGGTGATGCACCCATTGGCTCTTTCGTCGCGCATTCTAGCGACGTAAAATTTGAGATCGCACTCGCACGCTGTGGCGACCTGCTCGAAGTCTCCCGCTCTAAATCGGATCAGTCTCCGGCACGCCAGCTCCTTCCGGCAGGGGAAAACGATTCCGTAAAATTGATGAGTGAAGAGCTGATGCGAGGAGGACAACGGCGTGTTTACCTTCGCGCCCTCGAGAAAGTGCGCGATCTTTTGTAGCGCCTGCTGTCCTCAACGGCAAAACGGTCCGTCAGCTTGGAGGGATGACCCCTGTGTCGTCCCGAAATTTTGGACGGGACAGAGCCCGCCTTGGGCTCGCGAGCGAACTCCCTGCCTCCAATGACGGCGCTTGCTACAGCGCAAAAATTTCCCGCAAGGTGCACACATTTTTCTCGATCGAAAAGATTTCTTTCGCCCGTTTGCGACCCTCGCGACCAAATGATCGCGCAAGTTCGACATCGTCAAGCAACCGAGCAATTGCCTCAGCGGTTGCAACCGGATCATTTTGGCTCACCAGCAATCCGGTTTCGCCATCGCGAACCATTTCCGCAACCCCGCCCACATCGGTTGAAACGACCGGCAAGGAAGATGCCATCGCTTCCATGACGACGGTAGGCAGGTTGTCCATCGCTCCATCGGCATCAACACGGCATGGCAAGACGAGAAGCGTGGCTCTGCTCAAACGCGCGGCGATGTCGGCCTGAGTTTTTGGCCCGACAAGAAGAACCTGTTTGCCCAAACCGTGGCGGTCGATTCGGGCCTGCAATTCCGCTGAGAGCGGCCCCTCCCCGATAATTTCACACCGAAACTCCTGACCACTATTCCGCAACGATGCGCAGGCGTCGATTAGCACATCGGAGCCTTTCTTACTGATCAGCCGCCCAATGGAGAGAATCAGGGGTGGCAGCGACGGCTCGGCCGGTTGGAAACTGTCACAATCGATTCCATTATAGATCCGGTAGACCCGCGAACCGGTGTCCGAAAAACGGTCGCGCAGTCGATTTGCGGCGAAATCGCTCACCGCAACAATGGCACTCGCCGTTGAGAAAATTTGGAAGAGTCCGATCTCAAAATCGTTGGGCACAAAGATATCGTTGGCGTGAACGGTGAGGCTGTACTCAATCCCAAAGAATCTCTTGATCCAAAAAGCAGTGCGCGCGGCCATGCCGGCGAAATGAACATGAAGATGGTGCACGCCAAGTCTCTGAAGCCGCGTTCCAATGTAAGTTGCTTGGTGCAGACGAAGTGAATCATCTTTCCCGCGCCATTCGTGTAAAGTTTTCCGAACCGCTCGCGGTAAGCTGGCCGAAGCTTCATCGGCCAATCGCGCAAATACGTCGCCCTCGGGTAACTGATGCACGGCTGAAACGATTGCCGGATCCCAATTCAATTCCGGCCCACGATCGGAAGCCCGCAGCGAAAAAATTACCGGCCGAACACCCTGCCGAAAAAGTTCGGCAATTTCCCGATAACAAAAGGTTTGAGAGAATTTCGGGAACCTCTCAAACAGATAGGCAAGCACGTTCCGATTTAACGTGCGCCAGCTTTATTGCCAACGCCATGATGCATAAAAATCTGTCATTTAAAAGTTAACACCGCGTCCCGCACGACTTCTGCTGTAACCAGCGACGTGCCCCGTCGCGACTTCTTCTCCTTTTGCACGACGCTTCGGCCGATTGAGCTGAAGGCGCTCGGTGAATTGTCCCATGTCCGCCACTTGCGCAAAAACGAGTTGATCTACACCACCGGCGACGTGGCTGAGGAAATCTATAGTGTCAATCGCGGCGTCGTCGAAGTGATCCAGCTCATCCCCGGCGAATCGGATGAACGCAGTTTTGTCACCCGTGGCGATATTTTCGGCGTGGCCGACGCGCTCGGAAAAACCCCGCGATCAACTTCCGCCCGAGCTCAGGAAACTTGTAGTCTGCAATGTTTCAATCGAGACAATTTCGTCGCCATCTCGCAGCGCGTCCCGTCGTTCCTTCTCTTTCTGTGCGAGCAAATGGCCCTTCGGCTCAACCACGTGCGGGCGGCGGGCAAAACTCCCTCCGGCCCGCAAAAGTTGAGCGGTAGCCTGGCGAACTTCGATTTGATCACCGTCCATCAAACCATCATTAGCTCCGGACAAACGGGCGAGCTCGAAGTGTTGAATGCGCACAACGAACGGATGGCCACATTTTTCTTTCAAGGTGGCGCACTTCGCAGTGGTCAATTCCAACAGCTCACCGGAGAGGAAGCCTTCTGGCAACTTTTCCTCAGCGACGATATTCCGGGAAGTTTCTCCTTCGCTTCCGGGGTCCAGCCGATTACCGAGTGCCTACAATCAGTCGAAATCAATCAATCTCCCAACGACATGCTCATCATGGCCATGCGCTATCGCGATGAGTTTCACAACATAAGAAAAACAGCGCCGGACCCCAACGCACTATTGCAAAGGCTGGCTCCGGCGTTTGAATGGCCGGCCGACGCAGAAGCGGAGTTGAAGCCATTGGCAGAAAAAATTTGGGATTACACCGACGACCGTCGCTTCACGATCAACGAATTGTATCGGCAAAATGCGGTCTGTGAATTAAAGATCTACCAGGTCGTTTCGGAGATGTTACGGATTGGGCAAATCGCAACTGTTCATCCTACTCCGCAGCCACAGCCACAAGCACCGCCGCAACTGGCGAAGGCCTCGTGAAGAGAACCGCTTCTCTTTTGCTGATCGCCTTAGTGGCGCTGACCGATAACGGCTGCTCGTACCTTACCAAGAGTGGCCGCCAGCAAGCCGCATACGCCCGTTACATCAGGCATTCCAGTTACGACCGGATAAAATTGCAACGGAAGCTCTTCGCTTCGCCGAAAATTCAGCCACAGAAGATGGAAAGCGAACCAACTGTGGCGACGAGCACGAGCCCGGAATCGGTTTCCGCCGGCACTGACTCGGCAGTCTCGCAGAATTAAGCTCCATCGCGCTGTACTGGAATTGGCCGGCCAGCCTCGTCCACCGCCACGTAAATAAAGACGCCACGCGTGACCAGCACCTGAATGCCGTGTTCGCGGAAGCGTTCCACCCAAACCTCGACTGGAATGGTCATTGAAGTCCGCCCAATTTTTTCCACCCAGGCATAACAAGCCACCGTGTCCCCTACTCCGACGGATTGCAGAAATGATAATCCCTCCATTGCCACCGTAACGACTCGAGCCTTTGCGGTTTTCGAGGCGAGAATGGTGCTGCCCAAATCCATCTGCGACATCAACCAACCGCCAAAAACATCGCCATTGGGATTTGTATCCGCCGGCATAGCAATGGTGCGAATGACCAATTCGCCTTTCGGTTTTTCGGGTGAAGCCATGCTGTTCTTATAATCGGTAATTACGCGCCAACGCCAGTCTTCTAACTTCGGTCATCCCGAGCGTGAGCGAGGGATCCCGCCGCGCAACCTTAAAGGTAACTTCCTCGGAATCCCTCGACTTCGTTCGGGATGACAAGCGTTGGCGTTTGTCTTTTTCGTTCTCCTCTGTAGCGGCGCTCTATGAGCGCCTGAAACTAAAATATCGGCGGTTATATTCCGCCGCTACAAAGTCACAGAATCAGCATGCAATCGCCGTAACTGAAAAATCGGTACCGTGCACGGACAGCTTCTTCGTATGCGCGCAGGATGAACTCACGACCGGCAAACGCACTCACCAGCATGAGCAGAGTTGAACGCGGCAAATGAAAATTTGTTAGCAAAACATCGACGACCCGAAACTGGAACGGTGGATAAATGAAAATGTCCGTCTCGCCTTCGATCGGTTGAATACTTGCGAGTGTGCGGTGAACCGATTCGAGGACTCGCGCGGTTGTTGTTCCGACGGCAACAATTTGCCTTGCCTTTGCAATGGCCGCGGCTGCATCCGGCGCAATCGAGAATCGCTCTGGATGCATTTGATGCTGCGTCACGTTTTCTGTTTTAACCGGACGAAAAGTCGCCGTCCCCACATGGAGCGTAATGAAGACATGCGGAAGCGTCTCCAGAATTTCTGGAGTGAAATGCAGCCCGGCGGTGGGCGCCGCCAGCGACCCCTCGTGTTTGGCGAACACCGTTTGGTAACGCGCGTCGTCCTCTTCCCTGTAGCGGCGGTCTACGACCGCCGATCGCTTGATGTAAGGCGGCAACGGCATCGCGCCACCGCGCTGAACATCGACATCCTCAGCCAAAATCACCTCACGCGATCCGTCAGCAAAAATTTCTCCCGTCTTCACCTGCACACCTTCAATGGAAGCGACGGCGTTTCTTCCAAATCTGCGCCCAGGTTTTACCAACGCTTTCCAACGACGCGCTGCAATTTTTTCCAGGAATAGAAACTCCAACTTCCCGTCATCGGAAAAATGTCGCGCTGGCAAAACACGCGAGTTATTCAAAACGACCAGATAACCGCCAGTCCGGCTCGGACCGCCGTCGCGCAAAAATTTTTTCAGGTCAACAAAACGGGCGTGTTCGATTTTCTGCTCGTCGCGATGCAACACCATCATGCGCGAATCCTCCCGACGTGGCAGCGGATGTTGCGCGATTAACTCACGCGGGAGGTCGTAATCATAGTCGCTCAGGCAAGTGCTCATTTCTGGACCACAAATAAATTCGCCATCCCGAGCCTAATCGCTAGTGCCCTGGCTCCGCAGAGTCTCGCCCTACCAAAAAATTCACGACCGATCCGCCTTGGTAGGGCGAGACTCTGTCGAGCCAGAACAATTTTGAGAAGGAAGAGAAATAAACTGTTGATTCGGGTGCCCGAAGGTTGAAATCATCAGCCGTGCTTCAACCCGCGCTCTCCGTTGTCCTGGAAGCGCTCGAGAAGATTCGCGATTCTCAGGAGAAACCGCTCCGAGTTTCCCGTGCGACATTGAATCACCTGTTCGAGCAAGCACCACCCGCCGCCAGTGTAGAGGCGAACGCGTCGTCCGCGAGAAAAACGGATGTCGCGGCTAAGGCGGCAGCGCTCGCCCAGGTGCGGGAGCGCGTTTGTGTTTGCGCAAAATGTCCGCACCTCGCCCGCACCCGCACACAAACGGTCTTCGGCGTTGGAAATCCTGACGCGGAATTGATGTTTGTGGGCGAAGCACCGGGCGCCGATGAAGATGCGCGCGGCGAACCGTTCGTCGGGCGGGCCGGTCAATTGCTTACGCGTATCATCGAGACTATGGGATTGAGCCGGGACGAGGTGTACATCGCGAATATTTTAAAATGCCGTCCCGATATGCCGAAAGGCGCGCCTGGGAACCGTCCTCCCACTCCGAAAGAAATGTCGACCTGCATTGGATATCTCATCGAACAGATCGAAATCATTCGACCACGCGTTTTGGTCGCTCTGGGAGCAACCGCGGTGGAAGGTCTGCTGGAAACACGCGGCGCGATGCGTCAGTTGCGCGGCACATGGAACTCATACCACGACACGCCGCTGATGATCACGTATCACCCATCCTACTTGCTACGCAACCAATCGCCCGCCGAAAAACGCAAAGTCTGGGAAGATATGATGGCTGTGCTGGAAAAACTCGATCGCCCAATCAGCGAGCGACAGCGAAATTATTTTCTCTAGCGTAGCATGGGCGACATCGACAGAGCACTGCCAACGTTCGCCCGCACAATTTCATAGCCCACGCACTGAGCATCTTACCCCAGGGATTCTGCAATTCGAACCCTGAATGGGACCCGCTGCGGATCGGTCCGCGGTTTGAACAACTAGTTGCTTCACGTGGCGTCGCAAGAACCAACTAAATAACGCGCCAGTCACTACAGCTTTGCTCGCGCCTTTCGTAGACGGCTTTGGCTCGCGAGCGTGATCGTGGTTGACGCAATCATGCCGCGCACTTCACTGCGCGGAACTTTCACCCGCGTGCGCAGAGCTTCCAATCCGCTTTCCTCGATCAACGACAGTGTGCGTACTCCGATCATTGACGGAAGAACGGTGGCTACACGCACACGTGGCGGATTGATTGCGATCGAATATTCCAAGCCTGCGTCCAACCCGGCACGCGCTTCCGCGATCCAGCGCTGGTAAATCGGCAAAAACTCGGCCGGTGCGTTCAGCAGATCGTCCGGCGAAAGATTGGCAACCCGCAATTCCTCTTCCGGAAAATAACAGCGCCCGGCACGCAAATCACTGCCGGCGTCGCGCAAAATATTTACCAGCTGCAAGCCGCGTCCATATTTCCTGCCCAGTTCCAACATATCGGCTTCCATTCGCGCGGTGAAACTCTGAACTTTCCGAAAACAAACGCGCGTCCAAAATTCCCCCACACATCCCGCGACGAGATAAGTGTATTTGCGCAACTCCTCCGCATTGGCCAAGGCAGTGAGTTGTCCATGCCAGCGCGTCAAATCCTCGCGTTGGCCGCGCGTGATGATTGTGAGCAACTCACGGATATCACGCTGATCCTCAGGTGAGAGATTTTGCAGTGACTGCAAAATTTTGTCGGCCGATCCGAGTAGCGCGTTCTCACCATCGGTCTTGCCTGGCGAACCACGCAGCTGTGCGAGATCATCCCCCATCGCTTCCTCTTTTCCAGCAATCGAGCGGGCAAATCGGTCCAGCAGCTCAATTCTTTTTTCGACATCAACGGCACTGCCATCTGCAATTGTGTCGCTCGTTCTCGCCAGGAGATAAGCCACTGCCACAGGTTCCCGCAGGGCCTTGGGCAATAATCGAATTGACATATAAAACGAGCGTGAAACCGGTTTCAGCAATTCCAGCTCGTTCACAGCCCTAGATTACCCGGCCTTAACGAAATGACGAATGTCCAATGACGAATTAATGTCGAGTTACGAAACTCTATTCAGCTGTGCGAAGATCATCTGTTATTCGGATTTCGTCATTCCCTTGTCAATTCTGCCAGTCCGGCTCGAACTCATTCCTCATTCATAATTTACAGCAGTTAACGCAAGAAATCGTGACTATATGAAAGTCGAGATGAAGAGCTCCGATACGGTTCGCCATCTCTACGTCCATTTTCCATTTTGCGCCCGCATTTGCCCGTATTGCGCATTTTACAAGACGCGCGGAAATGCGGTGGAGGTCGGGCGCTTTTGCGAGGCGCTCGTACGTGAGGTTCAAGGCAGCTCCGCCTTGTTGCCATCGACTATTTACTTTGGTGGCGGGACGCCGACTGCTCTGAAAACTTCACAACTCGAAGTTATCTTATCCGCGTTTCATCAGCGGCTCGATCTCTCAGAATTAAAAGAGTGGACGATCGAGGCAAATCCCGGGAGCGTCTCCGCGCGTAAGGCTGCGCTGCTGAAGAAATTTGGCGTCAATCGCATCAGTCTCGGTGTCCAGAGTTGGGACAACGATTTGCTTAACCTGCTGGGTCGCGAGCACAACGCCGCGCAGGCGGAAGAGTCGTTTCGTATTTTCCGCGACGCCGGCTTTTCCAACATCAGCATCGACCTCATGTTTGCGTTGCCGGGACAAACGGAAAGGCAATGGCGCGATTCCTTACAGAAAACAATCACGCTCGAGCCCGAGCACATTTCCACCTATTGCCTCACCTATGAGGAGGACACGGAATTTCTCGCGCGATTCGAGCGCGGTGAATTTTCCGTGGACGATGACAGGGAAGCCGGTTTTCTCGAGATGGCGATGATCATGCTGGAGCGCGCGGGCTACGAGCACTACGAAATCTCAAACTACGCGCGGCCGGGATTTCGTTCCGAGCACAATCAAGCGTACTGGCGCGGGGCAGATTATGTGGGACTTGGCCCGAGCGCATTCTCCACGCGGGGTTTCGAGCGCTGGCAGAACATCGCTGATCATCATGAATACACGCGCCGCTTGTTTGCCAACGAAGCGCCGGTCGTGTCCGCAGAAAGATTGACGCCAGAAATGAAACGGACGGAGCGCATCGCGCTGGGTTTGCGCACGTGTGAAGGAATTGTCGCCCACACGCTCGAGCAAAATCAGGTTAATGAACTAGTCCGACACGGATTGCTCGTACGAAGGGAGAGCCGCGTTTCTCTAACCCGTACCGGACGGTTAGTAGCAGATTCGGTGGCTGCCGAAGTTCTATAGATTTCGGACCGTCTGCCTGGATAGCATACCCTTCTCGCGAGTCGGTTTCAGCGCCTCGCCGAGACTGTCTTACCTCCCGCACCAGATGGCCCCTGATTCAGCGTGTGGCAAAAAGTCCGCGAAAGCGTGACGCTTTCGCCAACATGCGAGACGCGTGTGCTACCCAGATTTCTACGCGCCAATCACTTCTCACTCGTCACTGGTCGCGCCCCTTCAAACCACGCCGTAACGTCTCTGCCGCTTTGCGAAATCTTCGACCGCCGCAGATAAATCTTTTCGTGTGAAATCCGGCCAGAGCTTTGGGGTCACATACATCTCGGTATACGAAAGCTGCCAGAGCAAAAAATTCGAAATGCGCATCTCGCCCGAAGTGCGAATCAATAGGTCCGGGTCCGGATAATACCGTGTATACAAATGTTTGCTGAACATTTCCGGGTTAATCATCGCCCGATCGATGTGACCCGCCTCAACCTCGCGCAGCAGACTACGAATCCCGTCGATGATCTCATCACGTCCGCCGTAACTCAGCGCAAGAATCAACGTGAGCCCGGTGTTTCCGGCTGTCCGTTTGATTGATTCGTGCAATCGCTTCTGACAATTGTCCGGCAAATCGGTCAGCCGCCCGATGGCCTGGAGCCGCACATTTTTCTCAACCAGCTCTGGCGTTTTATCTTTTAAAAATTTCTCGAGCAACCGCATCAAGGCAAATACTTCACTCTTCGGCCGTTGCCAGTTTTCCGCCGAAAAAGCATAAAGCGTGAGATATTCTACCTTCAGTTCACCACACCCTTCCACGCATTCGCGCACCGCCTCTGCGCCTTTTTCGTGCCCTTTAATTCGCGGCAAACCACGCTGCTTCGCCCAGCGACCGTTCCCATCCATGATGATGGCAATGTGTCGTGGAATGATTTTCGTCATTTCTCAAAGCATAATTGTTTCTGCTCGGGTCGGCCCGACACTAACGATTGTTAGCTTGGCTCCGGTTAATCCCGAAATTCGTTTGAGGTAATCGCGTGCCGGCTTCGGCAGTTCGGACCACTTTCGGGCGGATCGCGTCGATTGGTTCCAACCTGGCATCCTTTCATAAATTGGTTCGCAATTGTTCCATTGCGTGGAATCGCACGGTGGAACGTGGAGGCGTATTCCATTAAGGCGATAGCCGACGCAAATCGAAATCGGATCCACTTCATCGAGGCCATCGAGATTGGTGATCGCGAGTTCATCGATCCCGTTGATCATGGTAGCGTAAAGGGTCGCCACCGCATCGAACCAGCCGCAGCGGCGGGCGCGCCCCGTCGTCGCGCCAAATTCGCGCCCCATTTCGTGCAGTCGTTTGGCAAAACCCGCATCTTCTGTCGGCAATGGCCCCTCACCAACACGCGTCGTGTAAGCTTTCATTACTCCAACGACGCAGTCCATTCGATGCGGCGGAACACCCGAACCGGTGCAAGCACCGCCCGCCGTGGTATTCGACGAGGTCACGAAGGGATAGGTTCCGTGGTCGATATCGAGAAAAGTTCCTTGCGCGCCTTCAAATAAAATTTCGCGCCCGCTCTGCAACGCCCGATGCAGGTAAACCACCGTATTCGCAACAAATGGCATCAGCGCTGCGCCCGCTGCCAAATATTGTTGGTTCACCTCCCGGAAATCATTCGGTTCCGCGCCGAGGGCACGCAAAATGGCATTGTTCTCGCGCATCTTGGCTTCGAGCTTTTTTGAAAACAATGTTGGCTGCATCAGATCGGAAACTCGTAGGCCCGTTCGCGCTGCCTTATCCCCATAAGCGGGCCCAATCCCGCGTTTGGTGGTCCCGATTTTTGTTACGCCTTTGCGTAGCTCGCGCTGCTCGTCCAACGCTCGATGATACGGTAGAACCAGGTGCGCGGCGTCGCTCACCAGCAGATTGCGGCCGATCTTAATTCCCAGGTTTCGCAATCCGTCGATCTCCTTTACCAGCGCAACGGGATCGACGACGACGCCGTTACCAATTACACACACTTTGCCGCGCCGCAGGATTCCAGATGGAATCAAATGTAAAATGTATTTCTTCCCGCCATGAATAACAGTATGGCCCGCGTTGTTACCGCCCTGGCTTCGGACCACGATATCGGCCTCAGCGGTGAGGACGTCGATGATCTTCCCCTTCCCTTCGTCGCCCCATTGCGCGCCGATCAGGATCGTGTTGGCCATGATGTTTTGGGCAAAATTTTGTCCCGACGCGCTCCATCGAGGCAGTCGGGACTGCGTCCAAAAATAGGAGGGATGGCGAATGGCGCAAGACCATTCTGGGCATGTCGGGCGATTAAGAGTTAGTTGAACAAAATATGCGTACCATCCTATTGATCATACTGGTGCTATTGTTAATCGGCGCGCTGCCAGCGTGGCCCTACAGTCAGGGCTGGGGCTATTTCCCCGGTGGCGGGCTCTTGCTGCTGATTATTTTGATCCTGTTTCTCTGGCGAGCGTAACGCCGGATTAAGTTGGAAGGGACGCACTTCCGCGCCCTAGGGTATGCGGAAGGGCGTCCCGCCGCTTTTACTTCGCCATCACTCGGACAACCGGCAACGGAAAACGCAATCGCAATTCGTCCTCAAGATAAATCTCAACGTGGTGCAACCCGAATTGCTGAAACTGAACTCCGCCAAAGTAGTGTACGTTGGTGGCATGCCCTTCGATTTCTTTCAGCTCAAATTCCACTTCGGCCTGCGCCAGGACTTGTTGCTCATCCACGCCGATGATGCGCGACCGTTGCTTGAATTTCCCCGCACCGCTGCACCAGCGCGACCAAATGCACAGCCGCATGCAAGTGATCGGCAATTGCGGAGCCGGCACAATATTAATGACGCCGACCAAAGTCTGCATTCCGTTAAACTCGTGCCGCACGTCCTCGCACAGGACGCAGCTTTGCAAGTCGGGCAGGATAACTTCGGTCGTCGCCATTTCGTTAACTCAAACCACGCATTAACAGTGCAAATAATATCACTGCCAAAACGATCCGATAAAGGGCGAAGGGCATGAACCCGCGTGCCCGCACCCAGTTCATGAACCAGGCGACAACACCGAGCGCGACGACGAATGAAACGACTGCGCCAATTATGAGCACAACCCAATTGTGTCCGGTCATGACCAGCGTCGCGAGTCCTGTTTCATCGTTGCTATGCCGCAAGGTCTTGAGCAAATCATAGGCGGTCGCGACCACCATCGTTGGCATGGAAAGAAAAAACGAAAATTCGAGCGCTGCGCTCCGGCTCAACCCGACCGATTGACCAGCAGCGATGGTTGACATCGAGCGCGAGGTTCCCGGAAAAACCGCCGACGCAATCTGGACGAAACCAATCCAGGCGGCCTGGGGCAACGACATTTCTTCCATTCGCAGAGTGCGTGGGCTGCGACAAAGCGCATCCACGAGCCACATGATAATGCCACCGATGAACAAAGCCCACGCCATTACCCAAAGATTTTCCAGATTTTGTCCGATCTGTTTTTTCAAAAGAAACGATGGCACCGCTGTGATAACGAACGCGATGAGAGTGAGCCCAAGCGGGTGAGTGAAAAAGTTGCGATTACCGCTCTCTCCGCGCGGAAAGGTGGACAGAAATTTAAGGATTCGGTTCCAGAAATAAACCGGCAACGCCAGGATCGCTCCAAGTTGAATCACGATTGTGTACATCTTCCAATAGGCATCGTGCAAATCGAGACGCAGCAATGCTTCGACAATCCGCAGATGCGCGGTCGAACTGACCGGCAGAAATTCGGTCAGCCCTTCGACGATACCGAGTAAAATGGACAGAAGAAAATCGTTCACTGGATGTAGGGTGAATCGTTAAACCGTTGAGTTGTAAAAAGCGATGTAGCCAGTTGAGGCAACAGCGCAAGACCTCCAGAGTCCTACAGCCATCCACCGCGAGTCCGGTCACAGACTCGCCGCGGAGAGTCGAATGCGCGGTAGAGGCCGGACCTCGTTTCTGACTCCTTTATGATACCGAGAGCGACTTTTAAATCGTCCAACTGCGCAAAAAACACAACGCCACCGGATATCATCCCGGGATGGGCCGTCCGGATCACCCAAGGGCGAAAGTTCAAAAATAATTTTGTTTTACCCGCAATGGAAACGCATTCTCATTCCCTGCGATGCGGCTCCTCATTACAGGAATTTGTGGTTTTGTCGGTAGTTCCCTGGCAAACTGGTTTCGCGAACGAGAGCCTTCGTGCGAGATAATCGGGATCGATAACCTCGTCCGTGCGGGCAGCGAGACCAATCGCACCATTCTCAGTTCCCGTGGAATCAGGATGCAACACGGCGACGTTCGAAATGCCTCCGATTTCGAAACCCTCTCTGCCGTCGACTGGGTAATTGATGCTGCCGCCAATCCCAGCGTCCTCGCCGGAGTCGGTAATCGCTGCAGCTCGCGTCAGGTAATCGAACACAATCTCTATGGAACGGCGAACCTCCTCGAGTACTGCAAGCGGATTGGAGCCGGGTTAGTCTTACTTAGTACCAGCCGAGTCTATTCCATTCCGGCACTCAAGGCACTTCCTTTGACCAAAGGCAAAGAAGCATTTGAATGGGATGAAAACGCCAAGCCGCCCGTCGGAGCTTCGATCAATGGATTAACGACTGAATTCTCCACTTCACCTCCAATCTCACTCTATGGCAGCACGAAGCTCGCATCGGAAGCGCTGGCTTTGGAATATCACCACAGCTTTTCGTTTCCGGTGTGGATTAACCGGTGTGGCGTGATCGCCGGTGCAGGCCAGTTTGGAACTGCTGAACAAGGCATCTTTTCTTATTGGATCCACGCTTACGCCAAAAAACGTCCGCTAATGTATATCGGCTTTGATGGTTCCGGCCGGCAGGTCAGGGATGCCCTTCATCCCGATGACCTAGCCGAGCTTGTCTCACTGCAATTTGAACATTCGACCGAAGCTGAACCGCGAATCTTCAACGTCGGCGGTGGAGCGGCCAACGCGATGTCGCTGGCCCAGCTCACTGATTGGTGCACGGCGCGTTTCGGAAAGCATTCGATCGAGTCGGATCCGACGCCACGCGCCTTCGATGTTCCATGGCTAGTGATGGACAACGCACAAAGTACCGCTGCGTTTGATTGGCGATCCGCGCGCGATCTTCCATCCATTCTCGATGAAATTGCCCACCACGCCGAAAGCAACCCGCACTGGCTGGATCTTTCCTCTCCACCGTGACCAATCTCCCTGCCCCACCGCAACCACTTCAACTTCTGAGTGTCGTAATTCCCGCGCGCGATGAAGCCGGATGCATCGCGGCGACAGTCGAGCACCTTCACGTCGAACTCCGCCTTCACAATGTTCCCCATGAAATCATTGTTGTTGACGACGGCAGCGTCGATAATACCTGGGATGTGTTGACGGAAACGCGGAAGCGAGTCGAAACTTTGCGACCCATTCAAAATTCCGATGCACACGGCTTCGGTCGTGCTGTTGTTCTCGGCTTCGATCATGCCCGCGGCGATGCCATTGTTGTGATGATGGCAGATGAATCCGATGATTGCCGCGATGTCGTGCGTTACTGGGAAGTCCTTAACTCTGGCTACGATTGCGTCTTTGGCAGTCGTTTTGTCAAAGGCGGCGGCGTCGTCGACTATCCCTGGCTAAAACTTTGGATCAACCGCTGCGCCAACCTCTTTATCCGCTTCCTTTTTCGAATCAAACCTAACGATACTACGAATGCCTTTAAGGCTTACCGCCGTGAAGTCATTGCCGGCTGCCGTCCATTCCTCTCTCCTCACTTCAATTTGACTGTCGAAATTCCTCTAAAAGCGATTGTTCGCGGGTATTCCTGGACAGTCATTCCAATAACCTGGCGGAACCGCCGAACCGGTGGCGCTAAGCTCAAAATCAAGGAAATGGGCAGCCGCTACCTTTTCATCTGCCTCTACGTGTGGCTGGAGAAATATTTTAGCAAAGGCGACTATCAAAAAAAATCCAGTGAAGTCGCTGAAGCTTGAGCCGTCGTTCTGGTTTCTCACTCGTTATTGGAATCCCCGTATGCTGCCTTGCGCTCAAACAGCCACGGCGACTGCAACGATGCGGCCATGCTATTTCTTAAAATGCTCCAGCTAGACTTTGCGTCCGAATTTCTTCTCCAGTTCGGCGTGCGAAATTTGAATCATGGTGGGACGACCGTGGGGGCAGCAGTAGGGCAAGTCGCACGCCAGTAGATCGCGAATTAGTTTTTCGATTTCGGGATAACGCAACGGATCGTTCGCTTTGACCGCGTGGCGGCAAACTGTTTTCGCGATCATATCTTCGCCCAAACGCAACGGCGAACTACTGCGGCTGGTCGTCTTCAATTCGTCAATCACTCGACGCAAGAAATCGGTGGCATCGGCGATTTCGAGAAAAGCGGGCAATGTATCGACCCGAAAACTGTGGGCGCCGAAGCCCTCGATTCCGATACCCATTTTTTGCAGGGTCGCGACATTCCGTTCGACCCATTCGGCGTCGCGCGGTGGCAGGGAAAAAATCTGCGGCAGGAGCATTCGCTGCGATGGAACTCCCTCCTCCTCCATCCGCCGGCGCAATTCTTCGAACAAAATGCGCTCATGCGCGGCATGTTGATCGACGAGCACAAGGCCGTCGGAATTTTCCATCAAAACGTAAAGCCGGTTGAGTACACCGATGATTTGAAATTGCTGATCGTCTTTCGGTGCAGCTCCCGGCTCAGGCGTGAGGTAGGGGTGATTGACCTCAATCGCCCGCCCGCGATTCGGTGAATCGCCCCCACCCGCCATTGGCGGCTGCGGCAGAGTGGGCTGATCGGGTGATAACGATGTGGAGGGACGGGCGCTGTCCCGTCCCATTCTTTCAAACGAGCTCGGGGCTGATGGCTGAACGGGTGGAGAAATTTGGGACAACACAGCGGTCGTCCCTCCAGGTGCGGGCGGGCTGAATTTTCGCTGCCAATCAACGCGCCCGCTCTCCAGCGTGCGCCGAACCGCTTCGACGATTGCCTCGCGAATCCTCCCCGGATCACGAAAGCGCACTTCGCGTTTTGCCGGATGAACATTCACATCCACATCCTGCGAGTCGAGATCGACAAACAGGAACGTGACCGGAAATTGTCCGCGCATGAGAGCGGTGTGATAACCCTCGCGCAGCGCAGTGGCGAGAATTCCACTGTCAATTGCGCGCCCATTGACAAAAACGAATTGTTGCGCGCGCGTTTGTCGACTGACACCGGCACGCCCGAGCCAGCCTCGAACTCGTACTCCTTGGTATTCGCGCTCAGAAATCTCCAGTAGCTCATTGAGAAATTCGGCACCGTAGAGGTCACGGATGCGATCGCGCAACGACGCCGTTACCGGCAATTGCAGTGCAACTTTCTCGTCGCGCACCAGGCTGAAGCCAATAGCAGGCTGCGCCAGTGCCTGCAAAAAAAATTGGTGCTCGATGTTCCGTGTCTCCGTCGTTTCGGAACGGAGAAATTTTCGCCGCGCTGGCACATTGTAAAACAGCGAGCGGACTTCGACTTGCGTTCCTGGTGCTTCACCACCGTCACGAACCGTCTCGATGCGTCCGCCATTTACCAGAATCTCCGTACCGGCAACCGCGCCGGGCTCGCGTGTCGTCAATCGGAAACGCGAAACACTCGCGATGCTCGGTAACGCTTCGCCGCGAAAACCGAGCGTGCTGATGGCAGCGAGATCGGCCGCGGAAGCAATCTTGCTGGTCGCGTGCCGCTCAAGCGACAGCAAAGCGTCGTCGCGATCCATTCCGCACCCATCATCGACAACGCGAATGCGGGATATTCCCCCGCGCTGAATCCCGATCTCAATCGAGCTGGCACCGGCATCGATGCTGTTCTCAACCAGTTCCTTCACGACCGAAGCGGGCCGCTCCACAACTTCGCCAGCCGCGACCTGGCTAGCAACAGTTTCGGGAAGAAGTTTGATTCGGCTCATTAGGACGTCTGACTGTAGGGCAGGCGCTCCGCCTGCCAAATCTAATGCGCAGCCGGAGAACTGCGTCCAAGACGTTTGAGCTGGACTGGCATGACTGCTCGATCCACCTTTTTGTCGCCGTTAAGGCAAGACACGTGCTGATTGACTTCAAATGGGTGGATCGTACGTTTCCTTGAGTGAATGATTGAGATTACCGACAGCGCGGTGCGGCAATTACGAGCCCTGGTGGGCGCAGCCGCAGAAAAAGGGTTGCGCATCGGGATTGCAAAGGGCGGTTGCTCCGGTCTGCAATACGAGATGACTTTGGGAGAAGCTCGCTCCGGCGATTCCGTCATTGAACGCGACGGGGTGAAGTTTTTCGTCGACGAAGACAGCGCCAAGTTGTTGCGCGGCTCAACTCTGGATTATCACGACGCCCTTACTGGGGCGGGTTTTCAGATTGTTAATCCAAATGCGGCTCGAACCTGCGGCTGCGGTTCTTCCTTCGAACCGACGCGCCCGCTCTAAAGTGAGTGGTGTTTTTTGATGGCACGGGAATTCTTCCGCTACGAGACGCCTTATGGCCGGCCGCGGCAGCGAGTGAACTATTTCGCTTGGACGGTGGTGATCCTTCTTCTCACCGGCTTCGCCTTTGCCGCCTGGCTGGGAAGCTTCTACATTTTTTGGCAACCGGAACGGCCCGATAGTTATCGGCTGCTAAGAAAACTGCATCGTATTGATCCGCCGCGTCGGTTCGAATTGACGGCGGCGCCGGCGGGTGAGTTTCTTAACCCAAAACAACTGCATGACCGCTACGCTCCCCTCGGCGAAGCGGAGTTATCCAAGGCGAATAGCGAGCTGGCGCGCAATTACATTCGCAATTTCCAACAGGTCCACGGCCTCGTCCCCTATGTGGTCGGGCGCTTTCGCATCATTGAAGTCCACCAGCTCGGCTCGGCGGATATTTTCACTTCCGGAATGGTTGCGCTCGCTGCTGCAATTGATAACGGGGAAGTTCTGCTCGAACACGTTTATCCAGCCGATCGCCGCGACGTTCCGTTGATGCGCCAAACACTCGCTCCCGGTCTCGAGATCAAGCTCGAACGATCACACGATATTTCGGCGGTGATTCACGCGGATCGGACGGCCGATGGTCGCATCCTGATTACGGCGATGCCGTTGCTTTACGGAACCTACACCGTTACCCGCGGTACCGGCACGTTTAGCCTGGAACCCCCGCTCAATCTCAATCTCGCGGCTGGTTGGCCGCTTTTTAAACGCGAAGAATTGCGCGGCGCCGAAGATCGATTCGCACAGCTGCGTCAAAATGAACCCGTGGCACCTGGCACAATCGCGATCCCGGGAATCTCGCCCAGTGGGACACCGCCGCCGAGCGAAAACCAGCTTGTCCGCGTCGAACCGGCATTGCCGATTGACACGCCGGCTGTCACGCCGCCACCAGCACCATCCAAGACAACGAAACCAGCGGGGAAAGCCGGAAAAATCGCAAAGAATCAAAAGCCTACAGCAACACCGAGCGGGACGGCGATGCAAGTCGCCAAAGCTAACACTCCAGCCCAAACGTTATCGACCCCGCCCTCGCAGACGTTGAGTCTGACCCCAACTCCCAGTGAGCCGGCCGACGGCACCGCTCTGGCATCGACCGCAGGCGGCGGGAATTGGAAAACGTATCCACCCGGCAGAATGCCGCTGGGCCGTCTCATCGCGACAACGGACCTCGATCAGGTGGCTGACCGCGCCCTTTCCGGAGAGCGCACTTACCTGAAAGGACAATTTGTGGTCAATTTCGCGGATGCGAATAAAGCCGTCTTACGGCCGCGCTCGCGCATGCCCGATTCGGTAATGCTTCTGGCTGGGGGAAATTCCACCCGGATCATTGTCGAATATCCCGCGGGTTATGTCCCGCCGAAACCGGGTTCAATCGTAAGCCGTGATGAAGTTCGTCCGTTTGAAATTACCGAGGTGCGAAAACAGGAAGATGGCCAACTCAATGTTTTCGCGCGCGAGATCATGCAACCGTAACGGAGGTTAGGCTTCCAACCATTCGCCAGTCCGGCTCGGACCTCGGCTGGCAGACATCTTACCTGCCGAATCAGCGCCTATCGATGATTATCCTGCCGTCGCGAATTTCGATCGTGCCCTCACCGTAGGTTGTTCGGTATTCGCCAAGGTATTCCCGCAAGGGCCGGGAACGATATTTCCAGTCAAGCACGTCTCGCGGTATCGGCTCGTTGTTAATGGTGATGCTGCTCAGCCGCGGATTTTCCAGTGTCTGCGGGCCGTCGCTCTGAATCTCGATGTCACCATTCAAATAATAACGACCGCGCCCAACGTATTCGCCCAGTGGCACGCTCGTTTGAATGTGCAGGCGGTTGCCTTCTATCGCCACGAAAACCTTGCCACGAGCATGCCGATTGTTCGCAATCAAATTGTTCAGATCGTCTGCTGTTAATTCGATGTGTGCCGGCTGATCGCGGGTGTTTTCGAAATCCACCCATTTCTGTTTTGCGGTCCTGGCACTTTCTTCCGTGGTTTCAAACTGCGGCACGGGCGAAGGTTCCTGCGACAGCACGTGCGTTTTCTTCGCCCAAAGAACACTGCGCAACACCGCGGAGTGGGTCTTGTATCCGAAATACAAGCCGATGGCACCGGCGATAATCAGGAAAATGATGAAGCAGGTCAGAATCAAACAACCCTTGCCGAGGCATCCCATCCCTGTCTTCTCGCGTGGAAGCGGGCCTTCGATCCAGGTGTTCATTTCCCTTCAGCCGGGGACGTTTCCGCTGCCGCTCGCAACTTCTGATAAAGGTCCTGCAATCCCTGCGAGAGCACGCGCGGTCCGGCAAGCATCGGCATAAAATTTGTGTCGCCACTCCAACGCGGGACAATGTGAATATGGAGATGATCGGGGATGCCTGCGCCCGCGCATTCGCCGACGTTGATCCCGATGTTGAATCCCTGAGCTTTCACCACCTGTCGCAACAATTCCTGCCCCCGCACCACGAGCGAAAAAAGTTCGGCAATTTCATTCTCGCCGAGATCGCGCAGCTCACCCACTTTTCGATACGGCACCGCCATCAAATGTCCAACGGTGTAGGGGTATCGATTCATGATCAGGAAGGAATTCTTTCGGCGCAGCAGAACAAGATGGGCAGCATCATCGCTAGTGCGTGCCGCCTCCGCCAGGAAATCGGCGGGACTCGATTTCTCGAAGTATTCAAAGCGCCACGGCGCCCACAAAGTTTCGAGCTCGGGTTTTGGGAACTCCACCAGCTAACGAGAGTAAGGCGTTATCAGCGAAAGTCGAGTCTATCTGTGAGGCGGCAGCGGCGCCACGAATCCGTAGCTGGAGGGTTCGTCACCCTTCTTTTCCACGGTGACACGGTAGGAAAAACCACCCGAGCTCCACGGTTCCTCGTCCAATGGAACGACGAGAGCGTTACACCCAACGGGCGGCTCGTTAAAAAAACGCGGACGCTGCAGATACAAAAGTAAGCCCTCATCGGGCGCGGGAAGAATTTCGTAGCGCAGATGTTCGGCCGCAGCCATCTGTCGAACTTCGCGGCCGAACTTCACCAGCGCATCGCGATTGTTGCGATAGCCGTCGATCATTCGCATCCCCGAATAGGCACCGGTAAAGATCGCAGCCAAAATGATAGTGACTACCGCCAGCTGGCGAATGCGAGCAATATTGATCGCCTTCAGTTGCGCAGCCAGGAGAAGACAAAGGGCTGGAACAACCGGAAAAATTCGATCCACCCTTTTCGACGGAATCAACGACATCACTACGATTCCGCCGGCGACCCAGGCAACCAGAAAGAACATCTCCGGGGAAAACCCGGCCAGCCATTTTCCGGTCGTCGCTTTCGTCTTCCGCAACGCCACCACGAGCAATCCGATAATAAGCAAACTCCAGGGCGCGAATTTTTGCAGCAGGTGCGGAATATAGAAAAGCAACGGTTGCGACCGATGAATCCCCTCATGAAAACGGCCGGCGAATTCGATTAAGACAACGTCTTCATAAAATCCGTCAATGAAACGGATCCCGGTGATAACCCAAAGACAGAACAGGGCGAAGGAAGCAATCCATGGAGTCCATCCGCTCCACGCACTCGGAAAATCGGGACGCCATCTCCTGCGCAATTGATACAGAACCAGCGGCGGTAGAACAAACGCCCAAACGACTGGCCCCTTAATAAACATCGCTGCCGTCAACGCCGCGAAAAGCGCGACCCGATCGTGCATGTTCCAGAGCGTCCGCGTACGGATTTTTTCGAACATCAATAACCCGGCCGCAAAAGTGGCAAGAGCCAGCGGCATATCGGTTCGAACCAGGGTCGCCAATCGCACGCTCAAGAGATTCAGACCAAATGCCGCCAGCGCGATCAGCGCGGGCAAATCACCAAAAGCTCGAGCGCCTCGAAAAATCAAAAATGCGAGCGCGACCGCGGCAGCGAAGGAAGGAAAACGCCACGCGAAATCCCATGAGCGGCCAATTTCATAAAGCCCCGCGGAAATCCAGGCGACCGCCGGTGGTTTGCTGTTGATATGATGAATGGAATGACGTTTTGGATTGCCGGCCATGCCTTCGTGCGGTGTCGTCTGATAAAGCCAGCGCTGTTGGCCGATCATTTGGTACGAAACGAACGCCTGTTTTGCCTGATCGTAGTCGTCGAGTGTCCAAGGCAGGTTTGAAACGGCGAACAGAGAAACCGTGAGAAAGCTAACAATTAGCGGCAGTCGCGTGTTTTTCCCGGCTTCAACCATACAAGTAAGCGGCGGCTCGAAGCGTCCGGGCCGGACACGCATTGGCACTCCCAGTCAGAACACTCGACTTCGCACAACCGGTCCCGGCTCATCAGCTAGTCGCGCCAGAGCAACGCGCGCACCGGTGCCGCGTCCCCGCCCACTACTTTGAGCGGCAACGCGGCAAAATCATAAACTCCTGCTTCGATCTCGCTCAGGTCGAGCGACTCAACAATGGCAATATTTCCGGCGGTAAGCGCATTATGATTGGCCAAAATCTTTGCTTCGATCGGGTCGACGGAAGGAAGATCGACCCCGAGTAAGACAACGCGAAGTTCGCGTAACCAGGCGATTGCCGCCGGTTTGAGCACCGGAATCCAATCTGGAAATCGTCTTGAGTCACGGAAGCAATTCGTTTTTAGCAGGACCCGGCGCGTTTCTGCGATTTCCGAGCGCGCGTGTTCCAAATCCGCAATAGCAACGAAAGGCTGAGTGCGCGAAAACTTTTCCCCCAAGTCGATCACGACTGCCGGTCCGATATAGTTTTCCAGAGGAACCGAATCAATGGTCTCTCCTTTTCGGGTGAAATGAAAGGGCGCGTCCGCGTGCGTTCCGTTATGCACGCTCATGGTGACCGCGCCCACATTGACTGAACATGCTTCGCTCAGGTACCACTTTAATTCGTATCGAAACGGTGTGTCGCCCGGCCAGGGCGCGAGATCGTTCGTCAACGGCCGTGAAATATCCCAGATGGTTCTCATCCAGCGCGGCGCAGCTCCCTTATTATGGCATCAGCGGCATTTTCCCCAGCCTCTCCGCGGCCGAGCTTCTGCGCCACGCCGGCAAAATCCGAGAGCATGCGCGCCCGTTCTGATTTGTCAGTCAACAAGCGCGCTACTGCGGCGGCAATGGCCTGTGGTTGTGCCTGGTGCTGGATGAACTCGGGAACAATCTCGCGACCTGCCAGCACGTTCGGCATTCCCAAATATTTTATTTTCACCACCAGACGCGCAGCCAAATAAGTCAGCCACGCTACTCGATAAATCAGCACAAAAGGCAATTGAGACAACACGGCCTCGAGCGTGGCCGTTCCTGACGCTACCATTCCGACATTTGTCTGCACCATCAGCTGAGGAACCTCACCTTTAACGATGAAAAACTTTCCCGTGGCGGGTTTGCCGTAAAGATCAGCGCCGATCAACTCCGCCAGCGGCTCCGATGCGGCCGAGACGGCAAAACGGAGATCAGGATTTTCATGACTCAATGCTACCGCCGCCTCGCGCATGACCGGGAAAATCTTTTTCACTTCGCGTTCACGACTACCGGGAAATAAACCAATCAGATTGTCATCCCGAGCCCCGAATGTGTTCGGGGTCGAGGGATCCCGTGGCGTTTGCTCGAAGGCTTTATCGCTGGATACCTCTCTCGGAGCCGGAATGGCGTTTTCGTTCGGTATGACCGACGTCATGGGGTGGCCGACAAAAATCGCGCGCAGGCCCGATTCTTCGTAAAGCTGGGGTTCGAATGGAAAAATACACAGCATCAAATCAATCGACTGTGCCATTTGCGAAACGCGCCGGCGATTCCAAGCCCAGACTTGCGGGCTGATGTAATAAATAATTTTCAGCTCGGAAAACTTCCCTCGCAGGGCACGAGCAAGCCGAAGATTGAATCCGGGATAGTCGATCAACACCACCGCGCTTGGCCGTGCCGCGTCAATCTCCGAAATCGTGGCCTGAAATTGTTTCCGGAAAAATGGATAACGCCGGATCACTTCCCACAAACCGACCACCGCGGTGTCATGGATCCAATCGCGAAACTTACCACCGGCAATGGTGCGCATTTTGGGCCCGCCGCGCCCGAGAAATTGCATCTGCGGCGATCGCGCCCGCAGAGCCTTCAGTAACGCGGCGCCGTGATTATCGGCGCTCCGTTCTCCAGCGACAAAATAGACGCTTACGTCGGACATTTTTAGTTTGCCGCGATTCGCCGCGTTATTTCGACGGCGAGCTCGAGCGCGGCCGCAGAGTGCGAGCCGGAAACTCTCGGTTGACCGCCGGTGAGCGCACAATCGACAAAAGAAGCGAGCTGTTGTCGCAATGGCTCTTCTTTTTCAATCGCGACGGGCTCGCGCATAATCTGTCCGTCTACCCGGCGATAAATTTCGCCACTCTGGCCCTGGTAATCTAACGACAAATAGGCATCTTCCTGGAAGACCCGAATCTTCCGCATTTTTTCCGGGCTGATGCGGCTGGAAGTGACATTGGCGATGCATCCGCTAGCGAAACGCAACCGCGCGTTGGCAATGTCTTCGCCGCGACTCAGCACCGGCACTCCTACGGCATCGATGGTTTCCACCGTCGAGTTGACCAAATGCAAAATGATTTCCAGATCGTGAATCATGAGATCGAGCACGACACCAATCTCCTTGCTGCGATTCGGATATGGGGAAAGACGATGCGCTTCGATGAAACGCGGATGGGTCAGTCGCTGTTCCAGCGCGTTCAAAACGGGATTGAACCGTTCCACGTGGCCGACCTGCAAGACGAGCCCCTTTTCAGCAGCCACCTGTGCCAAGTCGCGCGCGTCGCTGGTCTTTTCGGTGATCGGTTTCTCGATCAGCAAATGTTTGCCCTGCGCCAGCAAATCGCGCGCGATCGGAAAATGCACGCTCGTCGGAGTGGCGATCGAGGCAGCGTCAACCATTCCGGCGAACTCATTGAGCGACGCTGCGGCTTTAGCTTTGTACTTAGCACCAATTTCGTCTGCTCGTGCCAGATCAATATCGAGAATTGCGACCAGTTCCGCATTTGGCAGTTCGGAATAAATGCGCGCGTGATTGCTGCCAATGTGACCGACACCAACGACGCCAACGCGCAATTTTTTCATCGCAGACTCACCATCGATTGCACGTAATTATCGAGAAACCATTCGTAGAATCGCGCGATCCCATCCCGCAACGCAATCGTTGGCTTCCAACCAAGGTTCTTGATCCTGGAAATGTCGAGCAACTTGCGCGGTGTGCCGTCTGGTTTTGAACGGTCCCACCTCAATTCGCCTCGAAAGCCCACCACCTCGCAGATTAACTCCGCCAGTTCACGAATGGAAATGTCCTCGCCGCAGCCAACATTGATGATTTCGGAGGAATTGTACTGCTCGAGCAAAAACAGAACTGCCGCCGCTAAATCATCCACGTGCAGAAATTCGCGACGCGGCGTGCCTGTTCCCCAAACTATCATCTCCCCTGCCCCGCTCATTTTTGCCTCGTGCGCTTTGCGCAACAACGCGGCCAACACGTGTGAAGTCTCGAGATCAAAATCGTCACCGGGACCGTAGAGATTTGTCGACATTACCGAGATGAAATTTGCGTCGTACTCGCGCGAGAAGGCCTGGCAGAGTTTTATCCCCGCAATTTTCGCAATGGCGTAGGCTTCATTAGTTGGTTCAAGCGATCCACTGAGAAGCGCACTCTCCGGAATCGGCTGGGGAGCGAACTTGGGATAAATGCACGAGCTGCCAAGAAACAGAAGCTTGCGCGCCCCCGCCTCGTGCGCCGCCCGAATCACGTTGTTTTGAATCTGGAGATTTTCGACCAAAAATTCGACCGGTGCGTCAAAATTGGCCTTGATTCCACCGACCTTCGCCGCTGCCAGAATCACCAGTTCGGGTTTTTCGTCCGCAAACAAATCCCGCACTGCTTGTTGGTCGCGCAAATCAACTTCCGACCGCGAACGAGTGAGCAGATTGCTGAAACCACGAGACGTCAGTACGCGAACAACCGCGCCACCGACCAGACCGCTATGGCCGGCAACATAAATTTTATCGGTTGGCTTCATCCGTTGTTTAGCATTTTCTTTTTTCCGCACCCGCGCAATCCTGACGTTTATGCCCAAACAAGCAACCCGGCTAGCAGTGCAGAAAACCTACAAGCTTTTCATCGGCGGAAAATTCGCGCGCGGTGAAAGCGGACGGATCATCGCCGCGCGCGATGCGGAGGGCAAGTTGCTGGCGAATTACTGTCGCGCATCACGAAAGGATTTTCGTGATGCGGTGCGAGCGGCACGAAACGCCGTCGCAGGCTGGACAAAATACAGCGCTTATTTGCGCGGGCAGATTTTATATCGCGCGGCGGAAATGCTTGAAACGCGGCGCCGGGAATTGGAGAGCGAGCTTTCGCGGGTGGGTAGCTCCGCGGCCCGGGCGCGCCGCGAAGTCACGGCCGCGATTGATCGCCTGGTGTATTACGCCGGTTGGACCGACAAGTTTTCGCAGGTTCTTGGCTCGGTAAATCCTGTCGCCACCTCGCATTTCAATTTCACTACTCCCGAGCCGACCGGGGTGGTTGTTGCGCTAACACCTGACGAACCGGCCTTGCTCGGATTGGTTTCGATCATTGCGCCCATCATTGTCAGCGGTAACTCTGTCGTCGCCCTTGCTTCGGCCGCAAACGCGCTTGCTCCTCTCACCTTCTCGGAAATTATCGCCACGAGTGACCTTCCCGCCGGCGTTTTTAATCTTCTCGCGGGTGATCGCGGCGAACTCGCCTCACCTTTCGCTAGTCACATGGACGTCAACGCAATCGTTGACGGCAGTGGTGATGAGAGGATCGGCGCGGAATTACAAACGGGCAGCGCCATCAACGTCAAGCGTTACATTCGACGCGACGCTGCAAACTACTTCGCACACGATGCGGAAAATCCGTATTGGATTCTCGATACTGTGGAAATGAAGACAGCCTGGCACCCGATTGGGTTGTAGTGCATCCGGAAAATAGACTTCCAGTTTCTGCGTCCAGCGGAATTTCATTCCGCTAAATCCATAAAGCAGACAGAATGTCCGTTTGGCACACAGGCAGAATGCCCATGTTCCTGAACCAGATGCACGTCCCCTCATTAATCGAAAAGAAACGCGACGGCGGCGATCTGAGCGCTGATGAGATCAGTTACATAATTGCCAATTTTACGCGCGGAGAAATTCCCGATTACCAGGTGAGCGCACTGGCAATGGCGATCTTCTTTCGCGGCATGACTGACGCGGAGACTTGGCATTTAACGAAGGCTATGCTGGAGAGCGGTCATCGCTTCACTTATCCGCCGGACTCGCCACCGAAAGTGGACAAACATTCTACCGGAGCAATCGGTGGCAAGACTTCGCTCGTTCTGGCTCCGTTGCTGGCATGTGACGAACTTTGGGTGCCGATGATTTCCGGGCGCGGTCTCGATATCACCGGCGGGACACTGGACAAATTGGAGTGCATTCCCGGCTTCGATGTGAATCTGGATCGAGCGCGTGCCCTCAAACAACTGAAGCGCATTGGTGTTTTCATGATCGGACAAACGGCGGAGATTTGCCCGGCAGACAAAAAACTCTACGCGCTGCGCGATGTCACTGGTACCGTTCCTTCGCGCGCGCTCATTGTCGCCAGTATCATGAGCAAGAAGTTGGCGGAGAGCCTGGACCGGTTGGTGTTGAATGTAAGATTCGGAAGCGGCGCATTCATGAAAGAGCGCCGGGAAGCAGAATTGCTCGGCGATGCCATGCTGCGCGTTGGTGAGGCCATGAGTCTGCAAATCTCCTACCTTCTTACGCCAATGAACGAGCCGCTCGGACGGACCGTCGGCAACGCGCTGGAACTTGCCGAAGCGATTGATGTGCTTCGCGGTGCCGGGCCACCAGATGTTGTCAATCTGGTGCTTGATTTGGCGATCAGAGTTGCAAACGCGCCGCGCGCCCAATTGCAAAAATGGCTGCAAGACGGCACCGCCTGGCAAAAATTTGTGGCGACGGTTGAAGCGCAGGACGGCGACGCCAGTGCTTTGGAGAGAATGACGCAAGTTCATCGCGCACCTGTCATCCGCGAAATCAAAGCAGAGAGAAGTGGCAGGATTGCGAAGATGGACGCGCAAAGAATCGGACGTGCTTCGCTCCTGCTCGGCGGCGGTCGGCAAACAGCAAATGATGCGATTGATTTTGCGGTCGGCATTTCCGATTTGAAAAAGATCGGCGAAGCGGTCGAATCCAACGAGGTTTTAATGCGCGTGCACGCGCGGGCGGAAAAATCGTGCGAAAGAGCCTTGCTGATGTTGAAAGAAGCAGTGGCAATCGAATGATGACCGGGAAGCTTCACCCAAAGTTCCCATGGCGCCGAATTGTCATGACCGCTGGGCTGCTGGCGATTGCAAACGCAAATGCGCAAATTGTTGCCGCGCCATCGCGTACTGAAAAGGCGGCGGTTGACGCCTTGATTCCTTGGTTACTGCAAGAAGACATTCAACTGCGTGGAATTCCGTTTAGCGAAGTGATCTTCGATGCCACAGGAAAGCGGGTGCTCGCCTTCAACCCAAAGGACGAAACCGACGGGCGAGTCTTGAAACAAATCAGCGGCGTGCTGGATGCAGTGACGGAGCAATTGAATATGCCTGATAGCGTGATTCAGGGAATACCGCGCATTAATGAGGTGAGCAGTCATTTTGAGGATCTGATGCACGAGCTTTTGAACAAGGTGCCGGGGTTTAGTTGCGATTTTCCGAAAACCGCCGCTGGGGCAACACAACGTTCCGGTTACCCCGACCTCGAGATAATCGATCAAGAGTCGCATCGTGTTTATTATCTCGATCCAAAACTCTACGCCGTAGGGAGCCGCGACAGTTCGTTCCGCACTTTTTATTTCGAGCCCAAGGTCGCAACCAACAAAGTGGGAGAAGACGCGGTGCATTTCATTGTTGGCTTTGAGCACGAAAAGCCGACTGCCGATCGACACTGGAAATTTACGCGCTGGGACCTAGTCGATCTCTCACGTTTCCAGGTCAAATTAAAGGCCGAATTCCAAGGGAGTAATCGCGATATGTATCGGCCGGAGGCGATTGTGGCGACGAGCGGGAATCGGTAAACAAAATTTGGTAGGCCGAGACTCCGTCGGGCCACCGAACCAAAGTTTTTTCCCGCTGGCTCCGCGGAGCGTCGCCCTACCAAGAGTTGCCGATATCTAACGACAAAGGTAATCTAATAGTCTGTAATGATCATCCAATCCGAACCGGAAACGTTTCAATTCGATGCGGTTGACGAGGTCGTCACCGACATCGCGGCCGGCAAGGTCGTGATTGTAACAGACGATGCCGATCGCGAGAACGAGGGCGACTTGGTGATGGCGGCAGAAAAGGCCACCGCGGCCTCGGTCAATTTCATGGCTACCCACGGGCGGGGTTTGATTTGCGTCCCAATCTCGAACGCGCGCGCGGAACAACTCGGGCTAAAACGCATGGTGGCGGAAAATCGCGAGATGTATTCGACTGATTTCACCGTCTCCGTCGATGCTGCGGATGGCGTGACCACCGGAATCAGCGCGCACGATCGGGCGAGAACCATTCAGATTATCGCGAATCCGGTCTCAGAGCCGAATGACCTAGTGCAACCAGGACACGTCTTTCCTTTGCGAGCGAAGGACGGTGGCGTCTTGCGTCGCGCCGGTCACACTGAAGCGGCGGTCGATCTCGCGACTATGGCCGGGCTCCAACCCGCCGGTGTCCTCTGCGAAATTTTGCACGACGACGGGACGATGGCACGCTTGCCGGAACTGATGCGGTTTCGCAAGAAACATGGGCTGCGCATCTGCACCATCCAAAGTTTGATCGCGCATCGGCGGATGAGGGAAAAGCTGGTCGAGCGAGAACAGATCGTAAAGATGCCAACCGATTACGGCGATTTCGATCTGCATCTATATCGTTCGAAACTCGACGGCTCGCATCACCTTGCGCTGGTCAAAGGCAAGATTTCGCCGAACAAGCCGACGCTAGTGCGGGTCCACAGTGAATGTCTCACCGGCGACGTCTTCGGCTCGCGCCGATGCGATTGCGGCAATCAGTTGCATGCCGCGCTTTGTCAAATTTCCGAAGAAGGCGATGGCGTTCTCGTTTACATGCGCCAGGAGGGCCGGGGCATTGGTTTGGCCGCAAAGATCCATGCCTACAAATTACAAGAGGAAGGCCTCGACACCGTCGAAGCCAACGCCAGGCTTGGCTTCCCCATGGATTTGCGCGATTATGGATTGGGCGCGCAAATTTTGATCGATCTCGGTGTGCGACAATTCCGTTTTCTCACCAATAATCCGAAAAAGGTAATCGGGTTGGAAGGTTACGGGATTCAAATGATCGAGCAGGTACCGATTCGCAGTCGGCCGAATCCGCACAACGAAAAATATCTAGAGACCAAAAAACAAAAAATGGGTCACTTACTATGATCGAGCCAGCTAATCCCCGCGTGTCGCACTTTGTTTTACCCAAACCACGCGTGATTGCGGCGAAACGCACGTTCGCCATCGTCGCTAGCCAATTCAATCCCAAGTATGTGCAGGGCTTGGTCGACCGCGCAGCCAGACAACTACAAACGCCAGTGGCGAAGGTCTCGCTCTATCGGGTCCCCGGTGCATTCGAAATCCCCGTTATCGCGCGCGAGCTGGCGCAACAAAAGAGAGCGGACGTGATCCTTGCCATTGGCGTGGTGCTGAAGGGGAAAACCAATCACGCGGACAACATCTCGCGTTCCGTCACGGACGCGCTCCAGCGCATTGCCTTGGATTTCGGCGTGCCAGTGATTAACTGCGTGCATACTTTCTCGAACGAAATCGACGCGCAGGAACGTTGTCTCAAAGACAAGATCAATCGCGGCACTGAAGCGGCCCGCGCCGCGATCGAGATCGCGAATGTGATGTCGGACCTGCGCACCCGACAGTAGCAATGGGACGGCGGCGGGAGGCGCGCCAGGCGGCGCTGCAATATCATTTCTGGCGCGACATGCAGCACGGCGACAGCCCGGAGAAAATGGAACATTTCTGGGAATTTCTCCCAACCAAACCGCGCGTCCGCGAGTTTGCTCAACCTCTGATTGACGGAATGAACGCGCATCTCGAAGAAATCGACGAGCGCATTCGACGCTATGCCGAGAACTACGAATTTCGCCGCATCGCCGCCGTCGATCGCAACGTCTTGCGTCTCGCCATCTATGAAATGTTGTATCGCGACGACATTCCGCCGGTGGTCTCGATTAACGAAGCAATCGAGCTGGCAAAGAAATTCGGTGGCGCGGAGTCCGGCCGTTTTGTTAACGGCATTCTCGATCAGGTTCGAAAAGAACTAACGCGCCCGGCGCGTAAAGCGGTTACTCATCAGCAGTCAAATGGCGGTCCTCCTGAGCTAAAGTAGGGGCGATTGACCTCAAGCGCCCGGGCGGTTCGGTGAATCCGCCCTCCTTCGGAATTGTGGCATGAAATTTTTTAAAAACATCATCGACAGATTTGCAGGCAAACCGGTCGACTGGGACGAGCTTGAGGAATCCCTGATTCGCTCCGATATCGGCGTGCCGATGACGTTGCGGATCATCCAGCGACTCCAGGAACGCGGTGAGCACTCGCGGATCACCGCAAATGACATCGGCGAAGTAGCACGCGAAGAAATTGGCCGGGTCCTTCCGATCAATCCGCCGCCAATCCGCCCCCTGCCCGCGCATCCAAAAGTGATTTTGATTGTCGGGGTCAACGGCACCGGCAAAACAACTTCAACCGCGAAATTGGCGCATTTTTTCAAAACAAACCGCCATACCGTTTTACTGGCCGCAGCCGATACGTTTCGCGCAGCGGCAATCGAGCAGCTGGAAATTTGGGCCGATCGAATTGGCGTTGAAATGATTCGCGGACAGTACAACGCCGATCCGGCCGCGCTTTGCTACGAAGCGTATCAGGCGGCCGACAAGCGCGACATCGAATTTCTCATTGCCGATACTGCTGGCCGATTGCACACGAAATCGAATTTGATGGCCGAACTGGCCAAGCTGAAACGCAGTCTGGCAAAACACGATCCGAATGCGCCGCATGAGGTTCTGCTCGTGGTCGACGCGACTACGGGCAGCAACGCCCTCGCCCAAGCCAAACAATTCCACGAAGCGATCGGCTTGACCGGATTAATCGCGACCAAACTCGATGGCAGCGGCAAGGGCGGCGTGGTCGTCGCGATTCAGGACGAACTTGGGATTCCGACGCGCTTCGTCGGCACGGGCGAGAAGTTGGAAGACTAAGAAATCGCCGCACCGCTTCCCGAGGGCGGACTGCGAGGATTCATCGCCAAGTTTACTGTCCTCAAAGGTGCTAAACGCGAGCTGTGGTTGACGTTCCTGATCAAGTTCCTGATCTACACGGCTTACTCGATCACGAACAAAACGATGGTCTTATGGCTGTCGAAGGACCTTGGTTTCAGCGATCAAGCCGCGGGGGCTTTGGTCGGCTGGGTTTGGGCGCCGGCGATGACGATTTTCACATTGCTCGCAGGTTCGTTAACGGACGCGATCGGATTGCGGCGAACGTTTTTTCTGGGTGTCGCCATCTGCACGTTTGCGCGCGCGGTCATGGTCGGGACAACTATCCCCTGGCTTGCGCTTGCTTGCGGCGTTCTGCCGCTCGCTGTCGGCGAAGCGCTCGGGACACCGGTCCTGCTCGCCGCGACGCGCGTGTATTCGACCACACAGCAACGCTCGATCGCGTTCTCAATCATCTACGCGATCATGAATGTTGGCTATTTGGTCGCCGGTTTGGTTTTCGATTTTGTTCGGAGAAGCAACTTTCATCCAAGTTTTTTCGGCTTCGCACCGACTACGCATGAGCAATTGTTCATGGTCAGTCTCGGGCTCGAGATCGTACTTCTTCCGACAATCTACTTTCTCCGAAGTCGTCAAGAACGCGAAAGGCAGGCGCACCCGACGATGCTGGCGACGGTGCGCGCGAGCGCGCGGGAAACAATCGACCTTTTTCAGCGGTTACTCGGCCAGTCGGCATTTTTCCGGTTGCTCGTGTTTTTTCTGCTCATCGGCTTTCTCAAAGCGATCTTTTTGCAGATGGATTATGTCTTTCCTAAATTTGGCGACCGCGAACTTGGGTTGAACGCGCCGGTTGGGAAAATCGCGGGCATCAACTCCATCATTATCATTTTCCTCGCGCCGGTTGTTGGTGCGCTCACGCAAAAATTTTCCGCCTATCGTATGGTTGTATTCGGAGGGGCGATTTGCGCGGCGGGCGTCTTTATCATGGCCTTGCCGACGAGTTGGTTCGCGCCGCTGGCGAATGGCGCATTCGGCGATTGGCTAGGCCACGGCTATCTTCGGGTACGCGGAGCCGTCCATCCCTATTACGTCATGTCGGCGCTGTATCTGACTGTGTTCTCCATCGGCGAAGCTTTTTCTCATCGGCAAATTGCTTGTCGGCACAAGCGGGTGGCTTCTGGCGGCTTTCTGTCCGGCTACCGGATCGCGTCATTCGGGAACGATGTGGTTGATTTTTGCCTGCGCGGCCTCGGTTGCGCCTCTTGGATTGTTGCTCTTCCGCTCCTACATCCGCGTGCCCGAAGCCGGACGCCGGAATTCCGCCTAATCATCGTTAAACGAAGCTGGTTCCGCAGAGCATCGTCCTACCAAAAAAATCATCGCCCATACACATGGTAGGGCGAGACTCCGTCGAGCCACTCAAGCTCCGAAATTCGCCTGCAGCCAAGGCAACTTGGCGCTATATTTAACCCGTGATTCAATTGCCAAAACGCCCCGAACCGCGCTCGCGATTTCTGCTCGTGATTTGCGTCATGGTTCTGATGGGCTTGATCGGCGCGCAGATGTTTCTGAACCGCGCCGGCGCACAAAACAGGAGGAGAAGAAAATGGAAACGACAACAAATCCATCAGTGAGTGGTTCGCCCGGAGCGACAACAAAACCTTCGTCTGAAGATCTAAAGAAGAAGTTGACTGCGCAGCAATATCACGTCACGCAGGAGTGCGGAACGGAGCCGCCATTCAACAACGCGTATTGGAACAATCACGTTGCCGGGATTTACGTTGATATTGTCACCGGGCAACCGCTCTTTACCTCACTGGATAAGTTCGACAGCGGCACCGGCTGGCCCAGTTTCACCAAACCAATCACGAAAGAAAATGTCGTCGAGAAATCAGACCGCACCATGGGGATGGACCGTACCGAAGTCCGCGGCGCGAAGAGTGATTCCCATCTCGGCCACGTTTTCGATGACGGCCCCGGCCCCGGCGGAATGCGCTATTGCATCAACTCCGCCGCGCTTCGTTTCATCCCAGTCGAGAAATTGAAGGAAGAAGGCTACGGCCAATTCCTGCCGCTATTCGAAGGGAAAAAATAGCGCGCGAGCTACATGTAGTCGAGCCTAGTCACGCCAACATCGTTTCGCTCACGTCTCCGGCAAAGCCCGAATACGCGATTACGTTTTGGGCATAAACGGCAGCTCTGTGTCCCGCACCGTTGTAGGCCCGAATTGCCTCGAAGATATTGCCATGTCGCGCCCATGTGCCACGAAGCTCGCGCATGACTCGCTCTAGGCATGCATCGAAGCAGTACCATTGTTTCTGAAAAAAGAAATCCGGGTCGACTCTGATGAACTGCAAATCAATTGGAAAAGGCCGTATCCTTTGTATACCCAGTTCTTCCGGCTGTAACCCCGCAACACACGAGTCTTGTTGGCTTCTTCAATCAATGGGTCAGTTCGTTCGTCTCCGTATTCTTTTCGGAACGCTTTCGTATCGGTGGGAAAAGCTTTACGGGTGGTGTTCGGCGCATCTCCGCTTGCGTCAAGAACACATCGCGCGCACACGTCTTCGGCTGAAAGCTTGTCGATCAGTCGAAGCCAGAAATATGCTGTCTCTTGACAAGCGATTCCGTAAATGTGGTCGACTGAGTAATGAGTTCCTTCAACCGCCGCGGCAATCTGCTTTCCAAAATTTTTTTTGAGCCAAGAGACAGCTCTTATCGCCTCTCGGCGGCTGATTGGTGCATCGCTTCTCAGAAACATGCCTGCCGGCCTTTTCGTCGTGTTCACGTCGACATTGTTTGGGGGCGGTCACAATTTCGGATATTGGGCCGGGTCCTCAAGAAATCATTCCACGCACGCGCGGGAGGCGGAAACAGCCGGCCGCGAACAGCGCGAATGAACGGGCGAAGGTTAATTCTGATTGTTCTGACTTGGTTGGTTCTCCGGACTTAGATTCGCTTTAAATATCTTTTAATAAGGAGTAATGAGGCGGGGGCGGGAATCGAACCCGCGAATAGCGGTTTTGCAGACCGCGACCTTACCACTTGGCTACCCCGCCAGACTGCGCGAGCGGACAATATCAATGTAGCCGCGCTTGTATCAAGCGCCGAAGGGGAAAGGATAGACGCTTGCCGTGGCGACCGTTTTTGCAACGCGCCATCCTCAATTGAGCGTTGGACGTTGAACGTTGGACGTTGGACGTTTGCTTTCTTGAACTCGCGTTCTTCAGACCTCTTCAGGATCGCGCAAACACGAATTCCCGGTGGGGTGAATTCGCCAGTGCGGGCCTTTCGCGGTGTGGGCGGCGAGCCCTTCTTTGTTGATCGCGCAGAAGGTTCGCGCATTTGGACGATCGATGGACGGGAACTGATCGATTATGTCGGCAGCTGGGGGCCGGCGGTTCTCGGACATGCTCATCCAAAAATCGTTAGCGCGGTGTGCGAGGCAGCGCAACGCGGAGTTAGTTTTGGAATTCCCAATCCGTTCGAAGTGGAAATGGCGGAGCTGATCTGCGCCTGGATGCCGGCGATCGAGAAGGTGCGGATGGTCAACAGTGGCACCGAGGCGACGATGTCCTGTCTACGGCTGGCACGGGGATTCACCCAGCGAGACAAAATCATCAAGTTTGCTGGTTGTTATCATGGACATGTCGATTCGCTGCTGGTGAAAGCAGGGAGCGGCGCGCTCACTCATGGTCAACCGGATAGCGCAGGTGTTCCGAAAGCGATTGCCGATGAAACGATCGTGCTCCCTTTCAATAATATCGACGCGGTTCGCATGGCGTTGCGCGAAAACAAAGATCAGATCGCTTGCGTGATCCTCGAACCGATTCCCGCCAACGCCGGATTATTTTTTCCAAGCAAAGATTTTCTTCATCAGCTTCGCGAGGAATCCGCCAAAAACGGCGCGCTCCTAATTTTTGACGAAGTCATGACCGGCTTTCGCGTCGCGGGCGGCGGAGCGCAGCAACTCTACGGAATCCAGCCGGATCTGACCGCACTGGGTAAAGTTATCGGCGCCGGCCTGCCGGTGGGCGCCTTTGGTGGCCGCGCGGACATTATGGATTGTCTCTCGCCCAATGGACCGGTTTACCAGGCGGGAACGCTCTCCGGAAATCCGCTGGCGATGGTGGCGGGGTTGGCTCAGCTGCGCGAACTCGAACGGATGGATGGCTGGAAAGTGCTCGAGCAACTGGGTGCGCAATTCGAGGAAGCAATCGGCGACGTTATCTCCAAAGCCGCGGTCACCTTTCATCGGATCGGTTCAATGTTCTGCCTGTTCTTCACCAACAGTCCCGTCGTCGATCTCGATTCCGCCCGACGCAGCGATACGCGACGTTTCGCGAAATTCTTTCATGCATGTCTGGAGCGCGGCATCTATTTCGCGCCCTCACAATTTGAGACGAATTTTATTTCGACGGCGCATTCGACCGCCGATATCGAGGAAACGGCGAAAGTAATACGTGAAAGCTTAGCGAACCTGTAGAGGCAGGCGTGTCGCCTGCACAATTGCAAAGCGGCCGACACGGCCGCCTCTACACTCGGGCGCCGTCGCCTGGAATCCGTACGAGCAGCCGACACTGTGCACGCTACAGGAAAGCTTTGCGTCAACCAAGGGGATGGTCTAGGAAACTGCCGCTGTGAGCGCCACTACGGCGGAGCCAATCCGCGCTGTCGCAAAGTTTTTCTTCGAAGGCGATCGAAAATTCTTCGTCAAGGGGGTTACCTACGGCCCGTTCAAGCCTGATGCGTCGGACAATTACCTCGGGAGGCGAGAACAAGCCGCGCGCGACCTGGCCCAGATTCGCGAGTCCGGATTTAATGTTGTTCGTGTTTATCATTGCCCGCCACGCTGGTTTTTCGATGCCTGCGCCGAAGCGGGAGTGCGCGCACTCATCACATTGCCATGGGCCAAGCACATTGAATTTCTGTCCAAACGTTCGGCCCGAAATGAAATCATCCGCTCGGTTTCAAACGCCATCAAAATGCATGCCGGCCACCCCGCGATCCTTGCTTACCTCGTCGGCAACGAAATCGCGCCGCAAATGGTCCGCTGGCTAGGTGTGCGTCGCGTCACTGAATTCGTCGAGCATCTTATCAACATCGGTCGCAATCTGGATCCACGGCCACTGTATTCCTACGCGACCTATCCTCCGACCGAATTTTTACTGCCGCAGAACGTCGATTTCTTTTGCTTCAACGTTTACTTGCACAATCAACGCGACTTCGAGCGTTATCTCCTTCGATTGCAAAACCTCATCGAGGAGCGTCCGCTTATTCTTGGCGAATTCGGGATGGACACGATCCGACACACCCAGGAGGAACAGGCGGAAATGCTGAGCTGGCATGTCGATAGCGTGATTAAATGCGGACTCGCCGGCACAATCTTTTTTTCCTGGACCGACGAATGGTACACCGGCGAGCAGGAAATTACGGATTGGGCATTTGGGCTGGTCACTCGCGATCGACAGCCAAAAAAAGCGTTGCATCTACTGCGCGAAAAACTCGGACAGAACGATGCTGTTCTGCCGCACCGCCACCTCAATCAAACGCCATCTGTATCAATCGTAGTTTGCTCTTACAATGGCGCAGCGACGCTACGCGCGTGTCTCGAGTCACTCGAGAAAATCGATTATCCGAAGTTTGAGATCATCCTAGTCAATGATGGGTCTACCGACAGCACTGCGCAGATTGCGGCTGAATTTCCGAATGTTCGCTACATTCACCAGCCTAACCGCGGGTTGAGCGTGGCACGCAATACCGGCGCCGCTGCGGCACGCGGCGAAGTGCTGGCTTACACAGACGCCGACTGCATGGCCGACGTTGACTGGCTTTATTACTTGATCGGCACCCTCACCAGTGGCGACTTCGCAGGCGTAGGAGGACCGAACGTTTCGCCTCCGGCAAAAACCTGGGTTCAAGCCTGTGTCGCGGCCGCGCCCGGCGGACCGAGTCATGTTCTGTTAACCGACACGGTCGCCGAACACATCCCGGGCTGTAACATGGCTTTTTGGCGCTGGGCTTTTGAAAATCTCGGAGGGTTCGATCCGGAATATCACGCCGCTGGCGATGACGTTGATTTCTGCTGGCGTCTGCAACAAGCCGGCGGCGTCATCGCGTTTAGTCCCACTGCCATCGTCTGGCACCATCGGCGTTTCACCTTGCGTGCCTTCCGCAAACAACAGCAAGGTTACGGCGAAGCCGAATCACTCTTGCGCTTCAAACATCTCATTTTTTTCGGACCAACAGGAACGGCGAAGTGGCGAGGACAAATTTACGGCACGCCGCGCTTCAGCTGGTTCATCAATCGCCCGATAATTTATCACGGAATTTTCGCAGACGGATTTTTCCAATCCATTTATCCCACTCCGCAATCCGACGTCGCCGCGTATCTCAGCAGCATCGAATGGTTCGCACTCACGATCTTTCTTTTTGGCGTCGGCGTCTTCATTCCCCCACTGCGGATCGTCCCATATTTGATGTTCGGGGGCACACTCTGCGTCGCCCTTTCTTATATGGTGCGCGCGCGGATCGAGCCGCGCTTCGATACCGTTCACGCGCGGCTGCTGGTGATGTTTCTCGCTTTTGCGCAACCGCTCGTCCGCGATGAGGAAGGCAAAGATCGCCACCATCTCTTACGCGAAATTTTCGCGCTGCTTGATCATGAAAACTGGCGCTACTCCGTCGATACCGGCTGGCAGGAATGGGACATTCAAATTTACGGGAACTTTTGGTGGAGCATGATTTTGCGCACGGTTACCGAATATCACGGGGGCGGGAAATGCCTGACCCGTGTTCAGCTTCGATATCGCTACGTCACTACCACCGTAATCGTAAATCTGATTGTCCTCACCCTTCTCATCTATCACTTTCTCAAAAGCGGACACGTTCAGTTGATCTTGGCCATTCCGTACGTCCTCTTTGCGCTGTCCCTGTTCCTCCAAGCGCGCCGGCTGAAGGTCCGGGTACGCGAGCTGGTCGATTTCGCAGCCTATCGCATAAACATGACTCGCATTTTGCGTTCGCGTTTCCGCTCTAAGCCAACCGGACCGAGGTGAAATTGCGATTTTGGATTGCGCTCGGCGCGGAATTGTTGCTCTTCGGTTCGCTTAATTTCTTCGACGACTGGACGCTAGAATGGATGCCGGTGCGCTTTGTCGGCTGCGCAATTCTGTGCGGACTGGCTTATCTTATCGCGGTCACGGAATTTGAGGCGATCAAGCAAAATGCAGGTTGGATTTTTTGGGTCGTTACCATCGCGCTGCGTTTGCTGGCATTGCCACTGACCCCGGCTAACGAAGTGTGGCGTTTTCAAGCGGACGGGGTGATTCAGCGCACGGGCCTAAATCCGTACCAGGTTGCGCCCAACAATTCAGAGTTATCCGGAAAAACTCCAGAGTTGGCGCGCGTTCCGCGAAACGACACGCCGTCGGCATTTGCGCCCGGAGCCGAAGCTTTATTTCGCATCATCCCAGACACGGACAACGCCCTCCCCTATAAAATAATCTTCGGCGCCGCCGATCTTCTCGCGATCGCGCTCCTCCTGCGGCTACTCGGCGAACAAACTGCGGCCTGGTTCGCATGGAATCCCCTTATTGCTTACAGTTTTTTTGGGGCCGCACATTTCGACAGCATCGTCGTACTGGCAATCATCGCACTGATTTTTTGTCTCGATCGTTTTGCGCAAGCAACGTCATCACAGTGGAAATTTGCCCTTGGGTCCGCGCTTGCGCTTGGAGCCGCGATCACTTTTCGGCCAGTTTGCGGCGTCTTGCTCGTTCCAACTTTCTTCGCCTTGCGCCGCTACTCGATTGCGCTATTCGCCGCCATTGCCGTGCCGGTTGCATTCGCCTTCGCATTTCGCTTTTCGTTCCCGCCGGATCTTTTTGGCGATTTCGGTCACGTCAGCCGGCTCAATGACTTATTTTGGTGGCTGATCGAAGACACAATCTTACCGAACTGGCACCAGCAGCATTATCGCTACGATGTGATCATTCTTATCGTGTCGGCCGCGATTGCGCTTGCTTTCACTCGGAATTGGCGACGCGGTCTGCTTTGGTCCCTGGGTGCGACTCTTATTCTCGCGCCGGTATTACACGCATGGTATTTGGTTTGGATTTTACCGATCGCGACCTGGAGGCGCGCTTTTGCCTGGCATTTTCTGGCAGTAACGATTTTCGCCTATTACCTCTTTTATAATGAACGCCTGTTTGCTCTTCCCTGGCACGCCGAACCGTGGTTGCGAGGCATGATTGTGTTGCCCGTCCTTTTCGCGATGACGGCGATGGCGCTCCAGCGTCATCAGCATCCAGTCGCCACTTAACCAATCACTTCGCTGATTGCTTTCGCGAAATCTTCCGGCTGCGGGGCTTCAAAATGCATCCGCCGTTTCCTCCGTGGATGATCAAAGCCAAGTTTCCAGGCATGCAACATTTGCCGCGAGAACTTTCCGGCATGTCTTCCACCATAAACCGTGTCACCGAGGACCGGATATCCAAGGTGCTGGAGATGGACGCGAATCTGATGAGTTCTGCCACTGTGCAACGAACATTCAAGCAAGCTTGCTTCTCGGCCCGTGCGCACAACTTTGAAATCGGTTCGCGCCATGCGCCCGCCTTCACGCGCAATCGCCATCTTCTTGCGATGAACGCGATGACGTGTAATCGGCGCGACAATGCTTCCAGAAGCATACCGCAGTTTCCCAGCAACAAGCACCAGATAGATCTTGTCAACCGTGCGAGACGCGAATTGTCGCGCAAGCTCGACGTGGGCAGAGTCATTCTTCGCCACTACAAGACAACCGCTCGTTTCTTTATCCAATCGATGAACAATGCCCGGTCGCTCCTTCCCGCCGATACCTGAAAGATCTTTGCAATGCGACAGCAAAGCGTTGACCAACGTGCCGGTTTTGCGGCCGGCACCAGGGTGAACCGAAATTCCCGCGGGTTTGTTTATCACGATCAGATCGTCGTCTTCGAACAAGACGGAAAGCGCGATCTTTTCCGGGACCAGATCGATCGCTTCCATCGGCGGCTCGACTAATGCAATGTGGTCGCCAGCTCGAACCATGTCGCGCGCCCGCCGGACAGCTCCGTTTACTGTTATGTGACCCTGGCGAATCAGTGTTTGAATTCGCGATCGAGAAAACTCGGGCGCCGTTTTTGCGAGAAAACGATCCAGCCGCATGCGGGGATCCGTTGCGGTGACGTTGAATTCGCGGCGGTTTTGCTGTGTCATTTACGATGTTACTATCGCAAAAATGAGCGATTCGGACACGGTTCCGTGCCCCCAGTGCGGTGCAACGGTTAGCATCGGCGATGCCGAACCGCTTGCACGCGTGCCCTGTCCCGAGTGTGGCGAGCGGCTTCGCGCGACGCGTTTCTACAACCACTTCGAGCTGCGCGAAACCCTCGGCACCGGCGGAATGGGTACCGTTTACAAGGCTCATGATATGCAACTCGATCGTGATGTCGCATTAAAGCTTTTGCGTAAAGACCTCGGACCGGAGTACGCGAACCAGTTGCAGCATGAGGCCCGGATTACCGCCTCGGTCAATCATCCCCATGTGGTGCAGGTCTTTTCCTTCGGATACGACCACGACCAATACTATCTGGTTATGGAATTGGTCGAACGCGGGACGCTCGATGATCTGATTGCGGAAAGAAAAAAGCTTACAGAAGGGGAAGTGCTCCGCACCGGAATCGAGGTGGCGCGCGGGTTGCGTGCGGCCTATAAAAAGGGCCTGATCCATCGCGACGTTAAACCGGCCAATATTTTATATAACGAGGATGGGATGGCTAAGATCAGCGATTTCGGACTCGCCGGAATTGTCGAGCCCCCTGCGCTAACCAGCGGCGCGATTTGGGGCACACCGTATTACGTTGCGCCGGAACGGTTGAACAATCAGCCGGAGGATTTTCGCAGTGACATTTACAGTCTCGGTGCCACTCTTTTCCACGCCGTTGCGGGCCGTCCGCCTTTCGACGGCGAGACCATGTCGGCGGCCGACCTGCGCGCCCTGAAAAATAATCCTTTGAAGCTTAAGGACGTGGCGCCGGAAGTTTCGCGACCGACGGCCGCCGCCATTGCCAGAATGATCGCGCCGGATCCGCATTTGCGTTTTCATTCACACGATGCCGTAATTCAAGCCCTCCAAAAATCGGAGCGCGTTCTTCGCGGCGAAAGCGAACCGTGGCGAGCGAAAGTGGCGCTCGCCCTCGCCGCGGCGACGCTTTTCGCCCTCGTCGTACTTGGTTGGATTTTCTTCGTTCGCCCTCGCGCTCCGGCGAAGCCTGCCGCGACGGCCAGCGCCACTTCCTTATTCGAGGTTGATCGCGAGTTCGATGCCGGGCGCCACGAAATCATCGACGGCAATTATCCGAAAGCACGTGCTACGTTTGCCCGTCTGGCGTCGGAAACCAAAAACAAGCAGCCGATCTACGACTGGGCATTACTCAATCAGGCCATCGCCGCCTTGCTCGATCAGCAGGATTCGATCATGCACCAAGCTTTGCACGAAGTAGAGAATGCGGGGACCAACAATTTCGCCGATCGATCTCTGGGTACATTCCTACTCGATATTGCGAAACGGGCCAATGCGCGGAGTACTGTCGCGTTGTCGGATGTCCCCGATCACGCCGCAAAGCCATTCGCCTTATTCTTGTTAGGACTAACCGATGTTCAACTTGGACGCTTTAACGATGCGGAAGCACTACTGACTGCATTTGTCGGTTCGCGGCCCCAGCAAACCTTATCGTGGATCGGCGAATACAAACCAATCGCTCGAAAGTACCTGGCTGATTCGCAAGATATTCTGAAGTGGAGAGAGCAGTATAGCTCCGCCAAAACCATGAGCGAGATCACGGGGGCGCTGAATAGTTTGCAGGACGTGATCAGAAGATTGCAAAAAAATACTGCTATCTCGGCCGAGGCCCTGCTCTGGCAAAAGACGCTGGCTGCGCGTCTCCGCGGTCTAGAGGCGCCAAGCAAATCGGCGCAGGGGAAGCAGCATCGGGCCTTGCTGGCGCGCGAAACCCCGCAACTTAGGGCCGCGGTGGAGGCGTATCAGCAACTCGTCGCGAAATACGATTTTGCCGGCGCCGCTGCCTTAATGAGAGAAGTAACCGTGACCGAACCGTCGCTGCAGCAAATGCAAAATAGTTATCAAAACGCGGCCGATTGGCTGGGGGAATGGAAGGCGACGTTGATTAACGACTTGAATACGCACGGCTACAACGGTCCCGTGGTTGTAAATAATACTCAATACAGCGGCATCGCGGGAGCGACTGCCGATAAATTAACAATGAAAATTCCGTACGGTGTCGGGGAAACTGACTGGCTGAAAGTGGCACCGCCGATTCTGTTGACGATCTCAAGGTCGTTCGCCACAGATGCGGACCGGCAATGGCGTTGCGGCGTTTTTGCATGGGCTACCGGTCAGACAAAAGCGGCGCAAAAGCTCCTGGATGCAGCTTCCTCAGCCAAGCCATCTTACAGTGAAGCACGCAAATTTTTCGCCCAGACGAAACGCTAACCCACTGGCAAGCCACCTGCTCAAATTGGCAGGGTGCGCACGGCTGCCTTTTGTTTCTTCGTCTCCGTCGGCTTGGCAGTAGCGGGACTGTTGCCGCTGACGACGAGCGAGCTCAGTCTCATGCTCCGCTCAGGCTACGCCATCCCCACGATTGAAACCGAACTTACGACCCGTCATTTCGCCGATGAGCTCGACGAGGCGAAGCGCAAACAGTTACTCAAAGCCGGCGCCACTTCTGAGCTGCTCGATGCCATTGAGAACGGAAAATTTGCGGTCCCTAAAGATGAGCTAGAGAAAACGCGTCGTAAAATGGAGGAGAACGACCGCGAGCGCGCGCTCGCCAGTGAGCAGGCGAAGAAGAATGACGCGCTCTATCAGAAACAGCTGTTCAGAGAGCGCACGCGCATCGTCAAGCAAGGTCCGGATGCGATTGCTGACGTGGCCAAAGGCAACCTTGTTCGCGTTAAAAATGGCAATCTTGTCGCGCTCGATGACAGTGATCTGGTGCAGAAGAAGATTTACGGCCTCTATTTCTCAGCCCATTGGTGCGGTCCTTGCCGAAAATTTACGCCCAAGCTAGTCGAGTACTACAATAAGATCGTGTGGGAACATCCCGAATTCGAGATCATATTTGTCAGCTCTGATAAATCGCCCGAAGCCATGGCCACCTACATGAACGAAGCCGGCATGCCCTGGCCAGCAGTCGAATTCGGCAAGCTTGCCAACGTTCCGACATTGAAAAAATATGCCGGCGACGGCATTCCCGATCTCGTCATTGTCGATATGACCGGCAAAGTGTTGGCGGATAGCTACATTCGCGGCAAGTACGTCGGCCCGCAGCGGGCCCTCGATGATCTGACCGCGATTTTCAATAGTTCCACCCAAGTCGCGGCTAATCGCTAACCAAACGCTTCTACCAAACGGAACGCCCCGGACAACAGTCGCGTGTCATTTAGCGCGCTTGAGGGATTCTCTGCCTTTCAGCTTCGACAAATCCAAGGCGATACGCAGGATACTGTAGAACAACAGCATTGCGGCAATGGGCACCAGCCAGATACCGAGTCCTGGATCGCCGCCGTACGTAACGATGCCTCCCAAAAAAAAACCTAACGGGAAAAGGATCCCAGACCAGATTAGACAGAACGACACTGGGGCTCGCAGCTCAAAGTTTCTAAAGTTTCGGGCCGTCAAGGCAGCGACAATATTGACCAGCGCCAGGGCGGTTCCGTGAGCGTGCGCCAAAGTAAACATGAGCCGGCGCATTTCATTGCCAGCGTCGACATACCAACCAATTTTGAAACCGTGCAAAGTCTCGAGCACCCCACCTAACGATAAGAAGACAAGCAATGACCACCAGCCAAACCGCAGATTTCGATCGGAAGCCGACATCATTCTGCAAGAATAATTGGTTTATTGTCACGCTCGCGTCGTACCCGCTGAAAAGTATCCTGTTGAAAACGACCGTCCCTATCCAATGCTGTCTCCGGCCGAAAGGTCATATTGCGCTCACGAATTTCACGCAGCCATTTTTCATAAGCGCCCGCGCTTGTCTGGCGGAGATAATCATCCGCCCCGGTGTAGATAAACGAAAAATCAGAAAAACCGGGCAATGTCTGAAGCGATTTCCAGGCATCAAATCGCACCGCGGCATAAGGATCGTTCAGGCTATAAATGAGATAGGGATACAACCAGTCGCGCCCAGCGGTTTGTTGCGCACTCTCCCAACCCATTCCCCAGGCGATCAACACGCGCTGGCCGGCGTCGCCTTTCAAGATCCACTGCACGGCCGCCGCAATTTTTTGATCGTCCGGCGCCAGTTGAGGCACGGGCTGGTGATACCACGCCCCCAGTTTCTCCGCCGTCCACGCCAGCGTCCGATCGAGGTGACAAAGATTGCAGGCATTTGGCCGTCCGTAGTCGACGCTCTCCTTAACCGTCGGTGAGGAAACCTGATGGCTGCGGATCGCGCGCAACAAACCAAAGGTCGTCCGCGGCATGTGACAGTTGTAACACCGACTCCCGGATGAATCCGCAGCATGATGCGTGTGCGCGGTGATGTTCGTCGCCATCGTTTGATGACATTGTAAACAGGCCGCGTCGGAATCCATCTTAGGTTTTAACTGGGCGGTGCGCGCCCATTTTTGGATCCCGGTCTGACCGGGCGAATCGAGGTGCATTTCGTGGCAGGAGATGCAGGAGAATTCTCCGCCTCGGAAACAGGGCGACGCCTGCACGCCATTGAATTCTCTTCCCGTCACCCGAATCATGCCGTCGCCCCAGAATCGATTCCTGAAGAAGTCCGGCTCAGACTGGAGGATGAAATCCTTTTGTTCGCTGTGCTCGGATGAGTTTGGTTGAACGACGAAACGCTGGGCGAGATCGTGAGCGCCCGGACGAAAGACGCTGCCATGGCGATTGAAATCGATCTTGTCCGACATGTTGTTAAATGCCCACACGCTGTGGCATTGGCCGCAATCGAGGGCCGAATCGGCTCCTTTCAAACGCGACGGGTTGGTAATTGTCGGGTCGGTCTTGGTCGTGAGATGAAGTTTGAAACGCCGAATAGGATTACGATTGGCCTCGATATGTTGGCGTCCTTCGCTGTGACAAGCTTCGCAGGCAATTCCAAACTCAGCGACCTGTGAATCCCAGCGGTTACCTTCGACAAAACGTGATTGTCCCTGGGTAACATGGCAGTCCATGCAGGCGCCGTTCCATGCTCCGAGCGAATAATATTCCTTCAGCTGCGGTGGGATTAGGAATGTCTCCGCTACCGGCGCCCACATTTTTTCCGCGACGATGTAAGCGATAGGGAGCTGCTGCAAGGTGCGGCCCTGGCCCGATTCCAACCATAGAATTTGCAAGTTGTGAGAGCCGGTCAGGACGACGACTTGCTGTGGCTCGCCGTAGTCGCCGTTTTCAGGTCGCACGCGGACAAAGAATTTATCGCCACGGCGTTCGCCCTTGTACTGGCGACCGTTGGAGGTATAATCAAGCTTGCTCACGTCATCGAGGAGAGAAGCGGGCGTCGCGATCTGGGTCATGGTGCGATGAAACGATCCATGCCAGCTTTCGTAGTTCTCGACATGACAAGCTCGGCACGCATTTGACGACACGTAGCCGGAAATCTGGGATTGGATTGGCCGATTCTCAGGTGGCAGCGCTGCCGCCCGGAAATCACGAACCGAAATCGTTGTTAGAATTCCCGCGCCTGCGAGCGCCGCAATAATGAAGACGGCACGCCACCAAGATGGTGATAGCTTCGACATTGCTCACGCCGATATTAGGAGAAGTACCGCGGTCGGCAAACGTCCAATCTCCTCTGAAACGACATCGAGGGTGAACAAATCGCCAGTTTGAGAGTCAAATTTACACGAATGGTTCCGATGTTAGATTTCCGGAACCCTTTTTCTGCAGCTACCAATTTAAATGGAACAGAATCCGTCTTTTCCTTCACCGGAAGAACTGAAATCGAAGCTCGCCGAGTTCATGAAATCGAACTTTGGGGATCGCGTCGCATTCACCACCGTGACGCAGCCGGACATGGCTGAGACTGGAGCAGAAGAGAAGGCGCCAGAGGACACTAAAGAGTTCGAGTTCAATTTTCTGCCCCGTGACATCAAAGCGCATCTTGATCGTTTTGTAATCAAACAGGACGAAGCGAAGAAGGTGCTATCGATCGCGGTCTGCGATCATTACAACCACGTCAATCATGTGCAGCGGCTGGAGAAGGCAAATGCCCGCGGCACCAATGAACCTGAATACGCCAAGCAAAATGTTATTCTGGTCGGCCCGACTGGTGTTGGGAAAACCTATTTGATCAAACATATTGCCGACTTGATCAGAGTCCCGTTTGTTAAAGCGGACGCGACCAAGTTCAGCGAGACCGGTTACGTCGGCGGCGACGTGGAAGATCTGGTGCGCGAGTTGGTGCACAAAGCCGAGGGCGATGTGAACCGGGCGCAGTTCGGCATTATTTACATCGACGAAATCGACAAGATCGCCTCCGCCGGCAACATGATCGGGCGCGACGTCAGCGGTCGCGGGGTGCAGACAACGCTGCTTAAATTGATGGAAGAAACGGAAGTGCCGTTGCGCAGCGCGATGGATTTGCAGGGGCAAATCCAAGCTGCGCTGGAATTCCAAAGGCGCGGCAAAGCGAACCGGCAAACGATCAACACCCGACACATCCTATTTGTCGTTAGCGGCGCGTTCGAGCGTTTGAAAGAACAGGTTTCGCGTCGGGTCAAGGGCCAGATTGGATTCAGCGCCGAGCCGATTCGGGTAATGGATAACGAACTCTTCCAGTTCGTTACGACCCAGGATTTCATCGAGTTTGGCTTCGAGCCGGAATTCATTGGACGTCTGCCGGTGCGCGTGGTCTGTGAAGAATTGAGCGCGGACGATCTCTTCAGCATCATGAAGTATTCTGAAGGTAGTTTGCTCCGGCAATATGAGAGAGCCTTTCGCGCTTACGGCATTGCCATCAGTTTCGATGATGAAGCATTGCGTCTGATGGCAAACGCAGCAGCGATGGAGAAAACCGGTGCGCGCGGTTTGCTCACAGTATGGGAAAAATTGTTCCGCGATTTTAAGTTTTACCTGGCGGGTTCCGGAATCAGCCAGCTGCGTGTCACGACCGAGCTCGTCCGCGAACCAAAGCGCGTTCTCAATCGCCTATTGGCCGAAGGTCACAAACAGGAAGCGATCGTGCTCGAACAACAGATCGATGTCTTTAGCGAATCATTCCGGCGGCAGCACGATCTCGAGATTGCGTTTGAAGACGCAGCACGGCGACGACTGGTGGAACGTGCCCAGGCTGAAAAAATGTCGATGGCGGATTTGACGGCGCACCTCTTTCGCGATTTTCATTTCGGATTGAATCTGCTACGCAAAAATTCCGGACAGAATAAATTCATTTTGCCAATAGCGGCGGTAGACGCGCCCGACAAATTTCTCAGCGAACTTGTGGTGCAATCCTATTATCCGAGGCAACAGGTGAACGAAGCTCGATGAAACGCACACTGATTTCCGCAGGGATTATCGCGGTTGTCGTCGCCGCGATCGCGATTATTTCGCACGCCGCTGGATGGTTCCACGGAATCGAGCTGCCGCTCAGGAACTGGCTCGAGAAACTAAACGGTCCGGCTCACAACCTGGGCAAGATCTGGCAATACAGCTTGATCGTGCTTCTCGCTCTCGCGACAGTGTGGCTTGTCTTCACGAGCGCTCGTAGGCATCGTATCGGCATACTCATTCTCGCAGTCATCGTGGAGCTGCTGGCGCTAAGCTGGGTTTGCTCGCTCTATCACGTTTTCTTTGCCCCGCTGCCGGCAATCATTGCGGTTGCTCTCAGCTACGGCGCGGCGCTGGCTTACTTCGCATTTGCCGGGCGAAAACGCGCCGGCATTCCGTTGAGCTTGTTTAACGGCAAACTTTCTCGCAGCGAAATTGGACGGTTGCGCTCCGGCGAAATCGATTTCGACGGCACGGCGCGCGTTTTCGATACCAGTGTGGTCGTCTGCGATCTGGCCAACAAATACGATTTAGCGGATAATGACGACCCCAGCGTAGTGACGAAGGCGAGCGAGAAATTTACCGGCCGCGCCGCTGAACTCTTACGCGACGCCGGCGCGTATTTGCATGCAGCCGACGGCGAAGGAGTCGTTGCGGTTTTTGGATTTCCCGGCGCACTGGAAAATCACGCCGAAAAGGCAGTCCGCGCCGCGTTCGATCTCGCGAGTGCTTTTGCGGAAAGTTCGAGCGACAGCAATGGCCAAAATGATACTGCCGGAGCGCATGTCGGGGTGAGCTCGGGCTCGATGATCACAGCGCCAACGGAGGAGAAGCAGGACATTTTTGTGCTGGGTGAGCCGATCGAGCTGGCGCGGCGTTTTTGCGTGGCGAACCGCTTTTATGGTTCGAAAATCTTGATCGGTCCCCGCACATTTGAGCTGGCCAATAACGCCATCGTGGCGCGTCCGATCGATTTTCTCAGTGGCGTCAACGCGCAGGAACGCCATGAAATTTACGAGCCGCTCGCTTTTAGCGCTGATGCGCCAAGCGAGTTAGTGGCGCGACGCGATTCGTTTTGGAACGGCGTGGTCTTGTACCGCGAACAGCGGTGGGCCGAGGCTTATCACGAATTCCAAAAGGCCCGCGGACCAAACAACGAAGAGGATGCACCGCTCAATCTTTATTTGCGTCGTCTCGAACCCCTCGCTTTGCATCTGATGGAATCGCCGGCATCCTAGGGTCTGGGCCAGACGGGCCGATGAGCCGTACGGGCGGATCGAGCTCGCTACGGCGAGTCTTCCATCTAGAAGTCTTGAAAAGAACGGAATATCCAGAGGCAATTCGTGATTTGATCACGCAGCTGCGGCAAATGCCGGGAGTCGGACCACGCTCGGCCGAACGCATCGCCTTGTGGATGATTCAATCGCGCGACGATAAGCCGGAACAGATCGCGACCGCGATTTCGAAAACGCGTGCCCAGATTCGCCCCTGCAAACTTTGCGGCTTTTTCGCAACGGAGGAGCTATGCGAAATTTGCCGCGATGATTCGCGTGCATCCGATCTTCTCTGCGTGGTCGAGCAACCGACCGACATTTTGCCCTTGGAGAAAACGAGTGCGTTTCGCGGTCAGTACCATGCACTCGGCGGCCGGATCGCGCCGCTCGATCATATCGGACCAGAAGATTTACGAATCCAAGAGTTGCTGGATCGCATCGCACGGGAGAATTTTTCCGAGATCATTTTCGCGCTGGCAGCCGATGTCGAAGGCGAAGCGACGACGAATTACCTGGTCGAGTCGCTGAAAGCAAAACCGATAAAGTTAACCCGGATCGCGCGCGGCTTACCTGCGGGTGGAGGGCTTGAGTCAGCCGATGAACTCACGCTTTATCAAGCGTTAACTGGACGGACGAAGCTGTGATCGTTGAAGCCGCTGAGTTAAAGCGTTGTAGCGGCAACCGTGTCGGCCGGAATTTCGCTTTTTTAACCCTTTTAACGTTGTAATCTTTATTCGTGTCCTGCGCGAAAATCGATCCGGCCTTGCACCAGGCGCAAAAGCCGCCCTGGATTAAGGTGCGGTTGCCATCGAATCCTGTCTTTTTTTCGACAAAAACGCTGATTTCGGATTTGCGACTGCATACCGTGTGTGAGAGCGCACAATGCCCGAACCGCTGGGAATGCTGGAGTCAGGGTACGGCGACTATGATGATCGCGGGTGACCGCTGCACGCGGGCCTGTGGGTTTTGCGCGGTGACGACGGCGAAACCGTTCGCCCTGGAAGAGGACGAGCCGCAGCGGGTCGCCGAAGCAGTGCGGCGAATGAAGTTGAAACATGTTGTCATTACTGCGGTCGCGCGCGACGACCTGAAGGATGGTGGTGCCGCGCACTTCGCGCGCACCATCAATGCCATCCGCGAGATGGACCCGACAATTATCATCGAAGTACTGGTGCCCGATTTTCATGCCCAGGATTGGTGCATCCAGACCGTCCTCGACGCCGGTCCGGACATCTACAATCACAACATGGAAACGGTCGAACGCCTCACGCCGATAGTGCGTTCACGCGCGAAATACCGGACATCTTTGCGGGTTCTGCAACGGGCAAAAGAGCTTTCGCCAAAAATGGTGACGAAAAGCGGCGTGATGCTTGGCCTTGGCGAGACGGAACCGGAGTTGTTTCAGACGATGGACGATCTCCGCGATGTTGGCGTGCAGGTTCTAACAATGGGGCAATATCTCCGGCCCAATCCGCGGCATCTGCCAGTGGTCGAATATATCACGCCGGAACAATTCGATTTCTTGGGTGAAATCGCGCGTAAAAAAGGCTTCGAGCATGTCGCGTCCGGCCCGCTGGTGCGCAGTTCCTATCACGCGGCGGATTTTCATCCAGTGGTGCGATAGCAAATTAACCTCGAGCGATCCGCGGCGCTTGGCATTGAAGGCGCTGTTTCTTGTGTTTCCGAGCAAAGTCGGGAAATCTCCAACTAAAATGTCGAGAGACGTCTCGGTCCGCGCTGGACTGGGGTCTTCCCTCGACATGACAGGCAAATGGATTTGATAATGAACAACGCGACGATCGCGGCGGTGATTCCGGCCTATCAGGAGCAGAAGCATGTTGGCGAAGTCGCACAGCGCGCACGAATGCAGCTGGAACATGTTCTGGTCGTCGACGATGGATCAACTGACGCGACGGCGGATCGCGCCCGAGCTGCTGGAGTCGACGTTGTCGTTCATCCGCAGAATCGGGGCAAAGGTGAATCGATCAAGACCGGGCTGCGTTACTGGTTCGATCGCGGAAGCGAATATGTGGTGCTTCTGGATGCGGATGGTCAACATTTACCCGAAGAAATTTCGCGTTTTGTCGGCGCGACCGCGTCCGAAAGTGGCGCCAAAATCTTCGTAGGCTCGCGAATGAACGACACCAGAACGATGCCATTGCTACGGCGGATGGTGAACCGTTATATGAGCAACCAGATTAGTCGCGTTTGCGGGCAACAAATTCCCGATACGCAATGCGGATTTCGCATGCTCCATCGCGACATCATCCCGGAAGTTCTGAGTGGTGCCAGTCGGTTCGAATATGAAACCGAAATGCTGATCATCGCGAGCCGAAAAGGGTATCGAATCGCGTCCGTTCCCATTACCACGATTTATTCCGATGAAGTTAGCAGCATCAATCCGGTGGGTGATACGTTGCGTTTCTTCAAGTTGATGCGCCGATACAAGCAATTGTAGGGCAGCCGCTCTGGCTGGGTATTCGGAAGTTAGGTTTCCAGTTCGCCGTTCTGCCTCGGACCTCGGCCGACAACCTTTCCAGACTGTCGCCTCCACTACGACAAGCTAGAAGCTTGTCGGCCGAGTCAGCCAAGATGGCTAACTTCCTAAATCAAACCACGCCGTTTGAAGTCGCCGATATTCTCGCCGGCGGAGCGCTCGATCATTTCGATGGTGAACTTGAGCAGACAAACTTCCCAAGCCTCGTCTACTCCCTGAATAATCGCGCCGTTGGTGTCACCGGAATTCTCGACCGCACGCCGTGTCCGGTCGATAACCGCTTGCAATGATGCGCTCACGGTTTCTTCCGTGATGCCAGATTTGCGAAACTGAAATCCGTAGCGCAAGACCGCGATTTGACGAGCCTGTTCGCGCAAACGCTCGACGTACTGCTGCGCTTTTTCGCCGAACCCTTCCAACATCATTCGGCAAAAATATTCCGGGCTCAGAATTTTCGGGCGTTCGGCTTCGATCCGCCCGGTTCGAATCCGGATCTGATCGACCCGGTCCATCAGCTCGGAGATGAGATGAAACTCAAAACTGGTGTTGCCAAAGGTCGCGATCTGCCGCTCTGGCGCGAGAATAACCTGCGTATTCTCAATCGCGTATTCGATGTCGTCTTTTTTCAAATGAGCGGCTGACAATACAATGCCAAGCCTCGATTTCCAGCAGTTGCTGGATCAGGCGATCGAGAGCCCCAAGGCCCCCCCTAATTTCCACATCAATCCGGCTACTTTTTCTCCACGAAGGAGAGGAATTTTTCGTAGCCTTGATCCTTCATTTGCTCCAACAGAATGAAGCGCAAAGCGGCTGACTCCACGGCGTAACGTTTCCCAGTCGGCGAAGCCGGATCGGGAAAAAGGTGACCAAGGTGAGCGTCACTTCGCTTGGCGCGGAGATCGATGCGCTGCATACCATTTGAATTGTCCTCCTTCTCGACCACGAGATCATTCGAGATCGGTTTGGTGAAGGTCGGCCGCCCGGTGCCGCCGTCGAATTTGTCAACGGAACTGAAGAGCGGTTCACCCGTAATGACGTCGACGTAAATTCCGGCGCGCTCATTGTTCCAGAATTCATTCTGGAAAGCGGTTTCGGTGCCGTTTTCGCGAACCACACGATAATGCTCCGGCTTTAATCGCCTTCTCAAAGTAACGTCGTCCGGCACGGGCCGGTTCGGATCGAAAGTTGTGATTTCCTTTTTTTCTTCATGCGAGAGAAGAAAGAAGTATACGGCCCCTGCCGCGAGTACGACCGCGATTCCGAGACCAATGTAGGAGCTGAGAGTCGATTTTTCCTCACTCGTGATTCGACTCGCGATTCGCTCACCGTTCATGACGTTCGAATTCAATCAGAAACCGGGCGTTGTCGTCACTTTATTTTTTAAATGCGCCAGGTTCAACTTCGCCAGGTAAAAATTATAGCCAAGATCGGTGATCCCGATTTTGTCGAATCAGATCCCGGGCTCGATCAGCGGGGACTCGCTTACGATGTCGGCCGCGACCCGTTTGGTTGTGCGCCAGCGCAAGACGGCCTCAGCGGAAACAAGCACGAGCGCGATCCAGATGAGGAGAAAAGTGACGAAATGCTGGCGGGTGAATGTCTCATGATAAACAAAAAGCCCGAGGACGAAGCTAATGCTGGGCGAGAGATATTGAAGAAATCCGATCGTGACCAAGCGCAGATGTCGCGCGGCATAGCCGAACCAAACCAGCGGAACCGCGGTGACGATCCCAGTCGTTATAAGAACGATGGAAAGTGAGAGATGCGAAGCGCCAAAGGTCAGGACATTGCGACTGGCAAGCAGGGCAAGATAAAATACCGCCAACGGGAGGAGAAACATTGTCTCCAGAAAAAGTCCGGGAATGGCAGCCGTACCGGATTGTTTTCGCAACAATCCGTATAAGCCGAAACTGGTACATAGCCCCACAGCGACGGATGGGAAATGGCCGTATCCGAAGGCGAGAACAGAGACGCCGATAGCGCCGATGAGAATAGACGCGATCTGCCAGACGCTAAGCCGCTCGCGCAAAATCACGGCACCGAGCAACACGTTGACCAGCGGCGTCATAAAATAGCCCAGACTAGTTTCGAGGACGCGACCGATATTGACTGCCCAAATGAAGAGGAGCCAGTTCACGCTAACCATCACTCCACTTGCGAAACAAAACAGCGCGCTGCGGCGCGAGTGAAGGTTTGTGATCACTTCGGGCCACCGCCGTTGCCAGCTGAGCAACGCGCTGAGGAAGACAATGGTCCAGACAAACCGGTGCGCGAGAATTTCCAGCGCCGGAATTTTGCTGAGTAATTTCCAATAAATCGGCACCAGTCCCCAGGTTGCGAAGGCGGCGACGCCGGCGAAAAATGCAGGCGTGTGCTGCGGATCGGGTGACCTGCGCATGCTTCGTTCGTATTTTCACCGATCGCGTGAGTTCGCAACCGTTCACTTGCCGGGCGATGAGATAGTTGTAATGACGGCATGATCCCCGTGAAATCGTTTTTTGCCGAACTCAAGCGCCGCAAGGTCCATCGGGTTGCCATTGCCTATGCGGTCGCCGCGTGGTTGCTCATTCAAATCGCGACCCAGGTTTTTCCCTTCTTCGAAATTCCAAACTGGGCGGTGCGCCTGGTCGTAATCATGCTGGTGTTGGGATTTCCGATTGCCCTGATCTTGTCGTGGATCTTTGATCTGACTCCGCAGGGAATCAGGCGAACGGATGAAGCCGACCGAGATTTAGCCCCGCCGGCGGGAATGCGCTCTGCCACAACACGAAATATTCCTGAAAAAAGTATTGCGGTTCTGCCATTCGAAAATCTGAGCGATGATAAAGAGAACGAATACTTCGCGGCTGGCGTTCACGACGACGTCCTCTCAAGTCTGGCAAAGGTCGCAGACCTCAAGGTGATTAGCCGCACATCAGTGCAGCAATTCAAGAGTGGTGCGCGCAATTTGCGTGAGATCGGACGGGCCCTTGGGGTTGCACATATTTTGGAAGGAACCGCGCGTCGCGCCGGTAATCGCATCCGGGTGAATGCGCAGCTGATCGATGCCCGAAGTGACGACCATCTTTGGGGAGAAACATTCGACCGCGAGATCACAGACCTGCTCACCCTGCAAAGTGAATTAGCGCAACGCATCACCGAGGCCTTGCGGGCAAATCTTTCGGCGCGGGAGAAAACGAATCTGCAATCCCATCCCACCCAGGACATCCTGGCCTACGAACTTTTTCTCCGGGCGCGTGAGCTGTTTCATTGGGCGGGAAGCGGATATTCGCCTGACAAGGGCGCACATGCGCTGCGGTTGATCGAGGAAGCGGTCGAACGCGATCCGACGTTTGCGCTCGCTTACGCATTGAAGTCACGCCTGCATTCCGAAGTGTATTGGTTTGGCTACGACAAAAGCAGGGCACACTTGGAAAAAGCGAACACGGCTGCGGAAACTGCCTTGAAACTTCAGCCGGACCTCGGCGAAGCACATCTGGCGAAAGCTTTTTACTACTACTATGGCTTTCGCCGTTACGACACCGCCAGAGCCCACGTCACGGCCGCCCTTCGCGCCATTCCCAACAACGCCGATGTACTTATCGCTGCGGCAGCGATTGCGCGCCGCGAAGGAAAATGGCAGGAAGCGCTGAGTAATACGGAACAGGCGCGTGACCGCGATCCCCGAAGTCTGTTGGTGCTTTGGGAGCTGTTTGTAAACTATCTGGCGGTTCATGAATATACCAAGGCAGAGGGAGCAGTAAGTGAGGCGCTTTCTATCTCCCCGACGGCGCCTTTTTTTATCCTCGCTCCTGGTGCGATCGCGTTGTTCCGAGATGGCGTTACCGCTCCCCTTCGTTCCCTGCTGGGAAAAATCCCGCGCAATTTCGATCCCGGTGGCGCCATCAGCACGATCTCGCTCCGACTGAGTCTGATGGAGCGTGATCTGCCAGAAGCCGAACGCGTGCTTGCGGCCTGCGTGCACGAAAAACTCGAAGAGGAAGGCTTGAGCGGAGTGGCTGGAGCGCTCGACGGGTACATCGTGCCGAAAAGTTGGTATGCTGGATTGATTGTGCAGGCACGAGGCGACGCCTCAGCAGCACGCGCTGCGTTCGAACGGGCCAAACAGGCCGTCGAAGATGATTTGGCGCACTGCTCGGAAGACGCAAAAAGCCTCGTCATGCTGGCAATGATTCACGCTGAGCTAGGAGAGAAAAAAAATGCGCTCAATGCGGCGGCCCGCGCCGGCGTGCTGTTGCCCATCAGCAGAGACTCGTTCGATGGACCGATCCTCGCGACCACGCTGGCGGCGGTAAGCGTGAAGCTCGGCGAAAAGGATTCCGCGATTCAACAACTGGAATCGCTGGTTGGGGTTCCGAATGGACCAACGCCGGGCATTTTGCGAGTTGAACCAGCGTGGGACTCTTTACGGGATGATCCACGTTTCAAAAAGCTGGCAGGGGGATAAGTCTGGAGAAGGATCAGTTAGCGGTCTCTCAAGGCGGAACGTTGGAATAGCCGGCAGAGCATCGTGTGACCCGCTCTTTCCGCGAAGGAACGTAGGAAGCCCAATACGGTGTCGCGCCATATTTGCGACCCCAGTCCGAAAAAAATTAGCGCGAGGGCGCGGGTATAACCGGCTTGGGCAAGGCCATCATCGAATCGTTGCCGATCATGACATAACGGCCTTGAAAAGGCGGTGAAGGCCGCGACGGAAAGGGCGAACGAATAACGGCGCTGGCGGTACCGACGACACCGAGCATCGCTACCAAGACACTTAAACAAACCGCTTTCACGATGTACCGATATTGCAGCAAATGTGCCAAGAGGCCGATTTTATGGAAATTTCAGGCCGAGATCCAGACAAAAGTGATCGCGCAAGCGAGCACTACCGTAGTTAGCCAATCGAGGACCTGCCCCACGACGACCATGGAGTGCATACGAACGTAGATCGCCGCCTCGATCGCCACGGGAGCGGCGAGCGCGATCCAGATCACGGCCGCAAAACGCAACGCTCCCACTATTCCATCTGCGAAAAAGCCGACCTGAAACCGCGCGACCATCACGTAAAGAAAGGAAATGGCGATGGCCGAGACCACGCGCACGAGGCTGGAAAGCGCGTAGTTCCGCGGCCCCTCCGGTCCCCACGTTTCCGGAGTGGCGCGTTGGTAACGATGGAAAACCAATCCCATCCAGAACCAACTGGTGAAAAGCGAGACAACGCCGGCGATTAAGCCGGGAACGATGGCTGCACGCAGAGTGTTCATGGTTCGCCAGCGTAGCGAGAAGCCGGCGACATGAACAGAATTTTACGCGACCCTTACCCGGTCCTGGTAGTGTCGCCGCCTGCGAGTTGTCAATGCAGTTCACGACCTCGCTCGCCGCAATTGTAGCCGCGGTCGCTGACCGCGGGCCGCGGGGGAAAGCGATCCCAGCTCCAAGAACGATACCGGTGGTTTACTGGAAGCCCGAGGCGCGATAAACTAGCTGGCAAATAATGCCGGAGTTTGCCTACAAGGCGCGCAATGCGCAGGGCGGATTAGTTGAGGGCGTCTTGAACTGCCCCGACCGCGGTGTCGCGATTCGCCAGATCGAACAGCAGAACTGCATTCCCATTCGCATCGATGCCGTGATGACACGGGCACCGATCGCGCCGGGGCCGGCGCCGCCGCGGAACTTCGTCCCGAAAATCTTTAATCGCGGCCCGTCCGAACGCGCTGACGTTCCCGCGCAAAACTTAAGGGTTCCGCACAGCCAGTTGCTCGTCTTCACCGAACAGTTGGCCCATTTGCAACAAGCGGGCATGACCCTGGATGAAGGCCTTGGTGTTTTGGAGAAACGTCTCAAGCATCCGCGCGTGCAGCAGATGATTAGCACCCTGCATCAGGCGCTGGTCGACGGCCGCAGCTTTTCGCAAGCCCTTCGTGAATTCCCGCGAATTTTCCCGCCCCTTTATGTAAACCTGGTCGCGGCGGGCGAGGCCAGTGGCGCATTACCGGAAATCCTGATGCGGCTGGTAAAACACCTGATGCAAGAGAAAAGCTTGCGCGATCGAGTGCAACAGGCGCTGATTTATCCAGCATTCCTTACCCTTGCGGGCGCAACCCTCGTCACGGTTTTCATCACCTTCATGGTCCCGCAACTGACACAGTTCATGTCGCAAAATGGCGGCGTTCTTCCCCTGCCGACGCGAATCCTGATGCAAGTGCACCACATTATTACCACTTACTGGTGGCTGGGGATTCTTCTTATCCTGGGCGCGTTCGCCGGTTGGAAGGCATTTGTCCGCAGCGACGAAGGACGAACCGCATGGGATCAATTCCGCCTGCGGATACCCGGATACGGCCGCATCGTGCGCCACAGCTACTACGCACAGTTCTCGCGAACGCTCGGGACCCTGACTGAAAACGGCATTCCACTGTTGCGTTCGCTTGATCTTGTCGCCGAAATCGCGGGCAACCGTTATATTGAGAAAAAGCTAGCGGAAGTCAGACGTGCGATCGTGGACGGTGCGCATCTTTCGGCCGCATTGGCGGGACAACAATTGTTCCCGGACTTGCTCACCGACATGATGGCAGTAGGCGAGCAGACGGGGCACTTCGGCCAAACCATGATGACGATCGCCGACGTTTACGAGCGTGAGCTCGATCGCACAGTTACCATAACCTCATCCCTGATCGCGCCGGTGATCATCGTGATTATCGCAATTATTGTTGGCTTTGTCGTTTACAGTATCCTCTCTGCTGTTTTCTCCATGACTCAGAGTTTGCAGTTTCGGCCACGCTGAGATAGCATTGCGGCCAATTCGATGCGTCAGCCAATTTTGACGTTGGGGCTAATCCTGGCGACACAACCTCTTCTCGCGCAAGAAGCACTCACTCTCGATTCACCCGCCACGGGACATCCTGGGGCTGTTGACATCGCCACGCCGACTACCGGCAACGCTTGGATCGACTTGCGGCAAAACGCAAAGCCAGGCGCAGTGCAAAACGTGCCCAAGTGGGTGGAAGCGGTGACGTTCATCCCTGCGGATACGCAAACGAATCCAGCGGCGTTGAGTGTTTTCCGTATCCGACTCGCCCGGCCGGATCGTCATTCTACCATCTTGTTTTTTCGCATCTTTTTCAATGATCAAACCAGCGCGCATCCTGAAATCGTGGCGTGGGATGAATCCGGGTCGCAGGTGCTTCGATCCGGTCCGCTCGGCGTCGGGACTGAACTCGATAGTTCCGACGCAGTCATGATTCCCATGCATGGAGCCACCACGATTGATGTGGAGGCGCCGGGCGATGGCAACGGCGTCCGTGCCGCCTATCTGGAATGGATGACTAGCAGCGAGTTGGCGCACAGCGCCAGCGTCGGATCGAAAGATGCCGTCCCCCAGCCTTTCGCCACCACGCTTCCGCTGCACGCGCCAATGGAAGATTCGGAGGAATTCGGCACCGTCACCGCCTCGCTTTCAGCCGATTTAATCCGCATCGGGCCGACGCCGGACCAGAGTGCTGCGTTTGAATTCGGGATCGAATCCCAGCCGCTCCTTGCGCTTGTTACCTTTGAAATCGCCGGTCCGCGAATGGATTCGCCCCCTGAAGTAATTGCGAACGGTCAAAACATCGGGGCCGCTTCTCTAATCATGCCGGGTCTGGCGGATCCCGGTTACCGAGGCGAAATGCATCGCATCGTCAGCCAAATGCAATTCCAGTACACGGGCTGGCTTCGAGCCCAGAAGATTGTGCCGGCAAGCGCCCTACACTCTGGAACGAACAACATCGCGATTGTCAACGGACGAGACGCCTCCGCTGCCGTGATTCGGGCCACCCAAGTTCAGCTGAAGTATCTTTGGGAGAAGGCTGACTATATTTTGAAACCAGATCACTAGTGCGGTGTCTAAGAGCTGATGCGGAAAAACGAACAAGCCTTCACCCTCCTCGAGATAATGCTCGTAGTGACGATCATCGCCCTGCTGTTGGCCGCGGCAATAAAGTTCATGGCACCGAACGTGGATATCGCAAAACGAGTTCGGGTGGTGGGCGATATTCAGGCAATTAAAACTTCGCTACTCGCCTACCAGGGAATCAATGGATTTTATCCGACGACTGAACAAGGCCTGCAGGCTTTGGTAACGGCGCCATCGACCGATCCACGGCCTTCGCGCTGGCAGCAATTCATGGAACAGGTTCCAACCGATCCATGGGGCGACCCATACGTTTACAGATGCCCGGGTCTGAAAGATCCCACCAGATACGATTTGTATTCCGCGGGGCCGGATCGGATTCCTGATACCGCCGACGACGACTGGGGAAAATAGCTGCCCTTATTCTTCCTCATCGTCCGGAGGCGGGACGTTCGGTACCGGCACGACTGGGGTTGGGATTGGGGTTGGATTTCGTTGAATCACCCCGCGCTGATGGACCTGGCCGGGCTGGGGAAGAGTAGGCCTTATCGGTTGCGGATAGGATGGCGGAAGCGACGGTATTGGCGCCGGCTTCTGGTAAGGTTGCGGTGGCACCGGCATGCCTGGCGGGAAAAGCGGCGGCTGCACTGCGTTGAATTGCGGTTGATTCGAAGTTTGCCCCGCCTGCGAAAGGAGCGCCTGATTGAACGTTAGCGTCGCATATTTGCCGTCCTTTGTGATCGTAACTTTAGTTTGGCCGATCTGATCCGACCATTGGATATCGCTGACGCCCCATCCGTGTTCGTTCTGTCCTTTGGTTGTCAGATATTCTTTGAAATTCTTGTCAGTGGCCGAGGCGATCGTGACAAACCCTCCGTCATCGGAACGCGCCGCGTTCGCCACAAAAAGGTCCTTTGCGAAATCGGGAGTGGCCGTCGGAACCGCGACGGTCGCCACGGCGAATGGTGAACGGTCCAACATCGCCTTGTAATGATTAAAGTCCGGCCGCTTGGGCAACGGATCATCCGCCAACGCCACCACCGGTATGATACTGATTGCAACTAACAAGCTCGTTTTCATTTTACTGCCGTCGCGGGCGCGTACCAGCGCGCGATCTTGAATTTACCACGCATCTGCGTCGGGTCACTCGAATCAATCGCAATATTTGCGCTCTCGAAAACCATGAACGCATCAGGGGCCTGCACATCGTAAAGAAAATGAACCAGCGGCGGCCATTGGCTTTTCGTTTCAATGGACACCGAAACGGATTGATAATTGCCTGTCCCTGCACTAGGGCCAATGGCCGGGTTTTCGATTAGCACATTGTATTTGCCAGCGACCTGTTTTAGCTGGTCAAGCAAGGCCGATGCGTCGCTCGCCCCATGAAACGCGGGCTGATGTTCGCGCAACCATTTGTCACGGTTCGTCCATAAATTGCTTTCCCTGAGCAAAGCCGTTTGCTCAGTGTGTTGTCGTTTTCGTTTGCCCACTTCAGCTCGTGAATCTCCAGTCGTGTGGAAGAGCCAGCTCCACAAAAACAAATTCGCGAGAAAGAACACCACCACCGCGACTAACCCCCCCAGGATGCGCTCACGGCGGTTCATTCGTTGCAAGGTTTGCGCGATCATCGTGGCCGTCCTTCCAGACGAAATTGCGCGTGGTCGTTTGGCAAAATCCGCGGCGACTGCATGTCGAAGTTGAAATTTTGCAAATCCGGGTGCTTTTTAACATTCTCTGCGAACTGATACGCCAGCGCGGCTTTATTGGCCTCGCCCTCAATCGAAATCTGGCGAGCCGATTGATTGTAGGCGGTGATACGCACATCCTGGGACGGCAGGCTATCGAAAAGGTGCTGCAAGATTTCGATTGGATAAAAATGCGGATCGATAGCGGGCGCCAGCGCTTTCCAATTATTGGACGAGGCTCGGACAAAAACGGTCCGGGGCTCATCCCGCTTAATCTGAGCGTCCAACAGCCAGATGCGGAATTTCAGATACGCGAGTTGAATAAGAGCGAACCCGACAATTGCGGCGTAGACCATACTTGCAATCACGAGTCGCTTTTTCCATTGTTCACGCTGGACTTGACGTTCCCGCTCCTCGCGCCACGCCTGCGGAAGAAGGTTCAGCGCAGTCAAAGCGGGCGGCGTCTCGATCGACATCAATTCCGCCGGCGCGGCCACCGCGCTCTCGACTCTGTCGCGCAGATTAAAGCATTTTTCGTCCACCAGGACGTTTTCGAACGACGCGTTAATACCCTGCAATTCTGCCGTCATGGTTAACTGCGGCAACTCCAGCTCGAGCGGCGCGGCTATACCGCCGTCAATCGTCCTCGCGAAACTAAGCTTCCCATTTTCTGAGATCGCCGAGACGAGCGCACCCGACTCCGGATAGATGAACAACGCGCGTCCTTTCCCGGCATGAGTTGCGATGCGCTGCGCTGCATAAACCGTGACCGCGCGCGGAATGACTTTGCGATTTAACAACGGTGCTGCGATTTCTTGCAGCCGCTGGTTCTGCACCGCGATCGCCGAAATGACACATTCGCCGTTTTCTTGCTCGATGACCTCAAAGTCGCTGGTTACCTCGTCGGCAGAAAATGGGAGTGCTTTCTCCAACTGGATGCGAACCATCTCGCGTAATTCCGATCCCTCGACGCTCGGCAGCCGCATCCGTTGCGCCAACACCGCCGACACCGGCAGCGCCAGGACGACACTGTCATCCGTACTCAGGGTTTGCGCCGCTTCTTCCAAAGTAGGAAACGCCCGCACCCGCCAGTTGCCATTCTCGGCGGGACGACTGATCAGATTCCACCCTTCCGCGCCGGGAACGAGAAAAAACTCGCTCATTAGAATTCCTTCCACGTGATCAATTGCGGAGTGGTGCCGGCACGACGGAAGACGAGTTGAATGACCCGAGTAATGTCACTCGACCGGCCCGTGCTAACGACTCGTAGGACAGGATCCTTGAGCGAGATGAAAGGGCTAAGCTGTTGAAATTGCTGCGGTGAAAGTCCCAGCGCCACACGAACCTCCTCCATATTTTTGAAGACAGTATCATCCGCCGTGCCATCCTGGCCATCAGGTCCTGCGCGCAGCTGGAGCAGACGCTCCACCATTTGATCGGTAAAGCCCGGCAGCGCACGTAAGACGTCCCGCGGCGCCCAGGCCAAATCCACCGGTCCCGTGCTGTTGACGGTAAATTCGTCATCCCACCCCGGGGTGGAAGTAATGGCATCCCAACCTTTCACCTTTTTCAGCTCGTCAATGCGAACCAACAACGCATTTGCCGGTTGGTAACCTTCGTCGTCTGCTTCCGCTCCATTTAGACGGGGAAGATCATCGGGATCGACCCAATCGAGCAGACAATCGATCATTCGATCGCGTTCATTCAGTTCGATCCCTTTTATTTCGAGGTAGCGCCGAAGAATTTCGATCCGGGCAGGGTTTTCTCCGGCCACCAGCCAGTTGATGTTCAGGCGTCCGCCCTCGCCGGTAATGCGCACCCCGTAGGTCTGGCGTGGCCCAAAGCGGCCCTGCAGATTGGGCGAATTCGGTTTTATCGTTGGAGCCATCGCGACTTCTGCGCCGGATGCTGCCATCGCCTGCGCTTCCAAAATCCGATTTTCGCTTCCGGAAATTTTTAAACGCGAATCAATGTTCAAAGCCCACGACATCACCAATGCCGCCAGCAAAAACAGCGCCCACAATGCAAGCAATAGCGCAGCACCGCGTAATTTCGAAAGTCTCATAATGGCATTCGTGCCAGCGGCACCATGATTTCGGTCGGAACTTTCGTGTCTGTCCCACTGATTACCACCTTGACCAAACGCGGCAGCGTCACGGTATCGGTCCAGCGTTGTACCCAGGCGTTCAAACGCGAATCGAAAAAGCGAATTTGCAAAGTGGCGACGTTATCGATCAAGCGCACCCACGTTTCATGTTCATTAGAAACCGCCGTATCATCTTTTGGTTTGCGCAAGAGGCCAAGATCGAGCTGCTGGCTCTTGGTATCATGCCGCCGCAGCCGCAAACTAACTTGATAATCGCCATTCGCATAACGGGTCAAAACGCCCGGCCCCGCCGAGCAAAACCAGGTCAGTTCATCGCGGTCATGTCCTTCAATCTTCAACGGTTCGCCGGCGAGGGCTCCAGTCCCGGGCGGCAAGCTTTGCAAATGCTGGGTCAGCAGCTCGCGCAATCCATCGTAACGCGCCGCTACCGCCTCCGTTTCCGATGACACCCGGATTGCCGTCACATTCGTTTGTACGAAACGATAAATCACCAGCGCCATCATTCCGAGAATGATCACTGCCAGCATGATCTCGAGCAGGGTAAACGCGCGCCTTCCGATCAGCGGAAGCAAACGTTGTTGGCGATTTTCAGAGCCGATAAACATAAAACGCAATTTGTTTCGACTGGTTGCTCCCGCCTCGACTCCAGTTCGCAGTAAGGGTCACGCGAATAATTCCCGTTAGCTCCGTTCCATCTCTTTCTTTCATTTCCTGCGGAGCGGCCTTTTGCACCAGTTTTACGATACCAAATCCGGTATCAATTTTGAATTCCTTCGATTTATCCGGCTGTCCCGGCGTAGTTTCGATTTCTATCATCCGATTGGCCAGGATCTCACGCACCCGCGCATCGTCCGCGCTAAGCGCACTCGCGTTCACGCAATTACCAACTGTCCGTCCCAGTGCAATGATCCCAATCGAAAAAATGAGCACTCCAAGCATCACTTCGGCGAGCGCAAAAGCCGATCGCTTGAACACACGATTAGTAAACCAGGCGCCGACTCGCCCTTCTCTCCATGTCTTTTTTCTAACGAGGCGCATACGTTATTAATTGCCCCAGGCCACTCAAAGCTGAATATTCCGTCGTCCAGCTGCCGTCGTTGCTGGCAAATCGAATGCGGGCCGGCTCGCACACTCCCGATTCCCAAAAAATCCATTCCGCCGGCACCTTCTTCATTAGCGCGGCCGGCAATTCGAGAATCCATCGGTCGCGGCGCGTGATCGGGATGGTATCAATCGGTTGATGCTCTTCGGTCTTCAAAAAGGCTGCCGGTTGCAAACTGATAAAGGTATCATTCCAGACAATTAAATAGGCGCGGTGTTCAGCCAGACTGCGCTCATGCGCCTGCCGCACCAGGTCATTGAATCGATCAAGGGAGCGATGCAGCCGCTTGTCCGCCAACACCCCATTCAAACTCGGAACTGCGAGCAAGACGAGGAGCAGCAAAATGAAGATGGCGATAACAATCTCCACGAGCGTGAAACCGCGCTGATGCCGCATTCTGCAATTTTACGACGCGCCGGCCAAATCACAATCTGGCACTGGAACACCAGTCCCTGGCAAGATGTGCTCCCGTGGGCAAATTCCGCGGACAACGAGCCGCTAAAAAATGGCAACGGAGCGACAGCGCGCCGAAGCTCAATATGTTAGCTTCATTGCATGTCTGGCGCGCTTGCACGAGAAGTTTGCCACCACACTGACGTGACAGTCGCCCCGCGCGCTACGCAAGAAAACCGCTCAGCTGGTGGAATGGGAGTTCGCGTTGGCTTGGCGTTCGCCGCATTGTTTGTTATCGCGATTTTCGTCTGGCAGGGCATCGCTGCCCAAGGCGCGCCCGATCCGCTCCAGGCAAATACCAGTGCCACCGTCGCTTCGCTCGATATCGGTGTCCTTGTTTTCCGCGAGGGACTGGAATGCATTCTCGTCCTCGCTGCCGTCACCGCCAGTATGACCGGCCCGCGATTTATGTATCGCAGACCGGTGATGTCGGGCGCAGCCATCGCATTTCTCGCCACTCTCGCAACATGGTTCGTCGCCATTCGAATTATGAAGCAACTAAGCGAGAACATTCCCGCCCTTCATCTGCAAGCTGCCACCGGATTACTCGCCGTCATCGTCCTGCTTGTGATCATGAACTGGTTCTTTCACAAGATTTATTGGGGTGGCTGGATTCGCGCGCACAATCGGCGGCGCAAATCGTTGCTCGATCCTGCCACCACAAGTTCGCGGCTGCACTGGGGCTTAATCCTCCTCGGATTCACTTCGCTCTATCGCGAAGGATTTGAAGTGGTTCTTTTTCTCCAGAGCTATCATCTGCGACTCGGCGGCGATGTGGTCCTCAAAGGAACACTGCTCGGTCTTATGCTTACCGGCATGGTCGCGTTGCTGACGTTTGTTCTGCAACAGAGATTGCCATATCGCAAAATGTTGATCACGACAGGCATCCTTCTCGGCGTAGTTCTTTTGGTCATGGTCGGCGAACAAGCGCAGGAAATGCAGCTCGCTAACTGGATTTCGACGACACCGATTCCCTGGCTGGAAAGAACCATTCCACCCTGGATGAGTTTATGGTTCGCGATTTTCCCGACTTACGAAACGATGGCCGCCCAATTTCTGGCCGCGCTTCTCGTCATTGGCTCCTATTTCGCCGCGAAACGTTTGGGTGCTCTCCCACTTGCCGGTAGTGATTCAGTTGAAGAAGCGAAACGCGTGAGCGTCGCTGCGCCGGTGGTTAAACCGCTCGAGGTTGTGCGGTAGACCATCGCTTTCCGCTATCGCGATCCGGAAATGAAGCGAAATGTTATTCTCTTCCTGCTTCTTCCCCCCTCAATCTGCTTTGCTGGCGCTCGCCATTTTACTTTTGTTTACGAAGCGCCAACGTCTCCGCCCGATTCAGTTGAAATTGAAAATTGGACAACCACGCGATTTCACGATGGGTTTACCGATGCACAATTTCGTCATGAGATCGAGATTGGAATCACCGAATATTTCCAAGCCAGCGTTTACCTTGCCAACTGGGATTATACACGCAGCTCTGATAATCGCGGCGCGCACTACCAGAGTTCCTCACTCGAACTAATCTACAATCTTGCTAATCCGGTTGCGGATCCGATTGGCATTTCGCTTTATCAGGAGATCAGCGCGGGGCGGCGCCTTTTTGAATCCGAAACAAAACTAATCGCGCAGAAGAATTTCGGACCGTTCGTTGTGGCTTACAACCTGACATTGGAAGCGGAATGGGAAGAGGAAGGGCTCCGCGAGCGCAACGGCGAAATCCAGCAAGCCCTTGGCGCGAGTTACGAACTGAGCCCCAAGGTTTCCATTGGAGCCGAAATGTTACACGAGATTCTCTTGCCGGCCTGGCACGTCTCGGAAGCGGAAAATAACTTCTTCATCGGCCCGAATGTTTCTTATCGCGGCGATCGCTGGTTTGCTACTGTCACCGCGCTGGTACAAACGACTCGCACCGAAGGCGAGTCCGATTATCAAGTGCGCCTTATCTGCGGTTTTTCCCTGTGAAGTGCCGGCACGGGTGGTTTGCGATAATCCTGTTGGCGTTGCTGCCAATCGGGTGCGCCCTCAAGGAATTCGCACCGCCGCCACCCATATCGCCAGCGCTAATCGCCAATGCCCGGCGCGATCGCGCCGATTCACAAACTCTGTCGCACGGCCGCAGCCTCTTTGTCTCACGCTGCCTGGAATGTCATACTTTGCCGCCGGTGACGAAACATTCGCCGGATCAATGGCCACATCTCGTCACTCGGATGTCTGGTCGTGCCAATCTGAACACATCCGAACGAGACGCGATCACAGCCTATTTGCGCGCAGCATCTGTAACAATGGCTGCACCTAGGCGAGAGTAGCTCTGTTCTACTCTGTTATCCGGAGCGGAGCCAAGTCGAAGGATCTCTAACTGTTTACCGACAGAATCCGTCCCACGCGTCGTAACGGGCCGATTTCGGTTTATTAACTCCATCGCCTTTGCAGTTGAAGCCAACCCGTAAGTCTGGACGTTACCCGCCATGAATTCGCGTGGTTTTCGTTCTGTTCTTGCATTTTCTTTCGTTGCTTGGGCCGGCGCGGTATGGGCTGCGACCTCGCCGTCGCCGAGTACATCGCCTGCGGCAACGCCGCCCATCGACCCGAAACTTTTCTCCGGAATGCAATGGCGACAGGTTGGACCATTCCGCGGCGGACGCGCCCTGGCGATCGAAGGCGTACGCGACGAACCCAACACCTGGTACTTCGGCGCGGTCGCTGGCGGGGTATGGAAAACACTGGATGGCGGTGCGAATTGGACGCCAGTCTTCGATAAGCAGGACATTTCCTCCATCGGCGCAATTGCGGTGGCACCTTCGGATCACAACACCGTCTACGTCGGCACGGGCGAGGCCGCGATTCGCGGAAACACTACCTACGGAACCGGCGTTTACAAATCAGTCGACGGGGGAAAGAACTGGAAAAATATCGGACTGCGCGATACCCGCCAGATCGGCGCGCTCATCGTTCATCCAAACAATCCAGATATCGTGCTGGTTGCCGCGCTTGGCCATGCCTTCGGTCCAAATCAGGAACGCGGAATTTTTCGAACCAGTGATGGCGGGAAAACGTGGACAAAAGTTCTCTCGAAAGACGAGAATACCGGCGGAATTGATGTTGTCTTCGATCCGCATAATCCCAATATCGTTTTTGCTTCGCTCTGGCAGGCGCGACGCCAACCATGGTTTTTCTCCAGCGGCGGGCCTGGCAGCGGTCTCTACAAATCGGAGGATAATGGCGTCACCTGGAAGCAGCTAACAGGAAATGGGCTGCCAGATGGAATTCTTGGAATAATCGGGGTTACTGTTTCTGGCGCGGATTCGAACCGTGTCTATGCCATCATCGAAGCAAAGGAGGGCGGCATTTTTCGCTCTGACGATGGCGGCGAAAAATGGACAAAGGTCAATGATGACGGCCGGTTTCGTCAGCGGGCCTGGTACTTCAGCAAAATCTACGCAGACCCGAAATCAGTCGACACCGTTTACGTCTTAAACACCGGCGCGTTTAAGTCCGTGGATGGTGCTAAGAGCTTCACTCTCCTGCCGGCGCGTCACGGCGATCACCACGGGCTCTGGATCGATCCGGAAAATCCCAACCGGATCGGCAACGCCAACGACGGCGGCGCGAGCATTTCGATGGACGGCGGCAAGACCTGGACGACGCTAAATAATCAGCCCACCGCACAGTTCTACCATGTCGCGACTGACAACGCCTATCCCTATCACATTTACGGTGCGCAACAGGACAACACCAACCTTGGGATCGCGAGCCGGAGCGAGGAGGGAGTGATCACGGCGCGGGATTGGTTTGTCGCTGGCGGAGGCGAGTGCGGCTTTGTCGTGCCCGATCCGCGGGACTGGCACATTATTTATTCCAACAACGAGGGCGACATCACTCGTTACGATAAGAGCAAGGAAGAAAGTCAGGACGTGAGCGTCTGGCCGCTCGACCATTCCGGTCACGGCGCCATCGATGTGGTTCACCGTTTTCAATGGGTAACGCCGCTCTTGCTTTCACCGCACAATCCAGACGTGATGTATACGGCGGCGGAATGTGTTTTTAAATCGAGCGATCATGGAATGAGCTGGTCACAGATCAGCAATGATCTAACGAAAAACGATAAGTCGAAACAGCAGCCAAGCGGCGGTCCGCTTACCAACGACATCACCAGCGTGGAATATTACGACACTGTTTTCGCGCTGGCGGAATCACCGAAGAAACAGGGAACTATCTGGGCTGGAACCGATGACGGGTTAGTCCATGTCACCACTGATGACGGCAAGAGCTGGGCGAACGTTACGCCGAAGATGCCGGA